>JAQXVF010000023.1 GCA_029224785.1 Bacillota bacterium | reverse complement strand
CCACCCGGAGGTGGATGCACCCCACCCAGTTTTCGGGTTGCACCCCATTTGCGCCCCGGGAAAAGCAAAAATGCACCCCACTCAAAAGTGAGATGCATCCCATTTATGGAACTCTATTATACCTGTTCGTTATTCCCAAGGAAATCAACGGAATCAGTGGGTCTTTCCTTCCGGGGTGTGTACGTCGGAGTCATATTCTCCAATGGCGCGGACAGCCGCCTCGATACCCCGGACAATACTCTCCCGGCTCATGGAAGGATACTGCCGTCCGTCCTGCACCTGAGATGTTAGAAATGGAACGTGCATAAATCCGCCCCGCACTCCGGGATATTTCTTCTCCAGGGTATACAGCACACCGTACATCAGGTGGTTACACACGAAAGTCCCTGCGGTGTTGCTGAGACTGGCAGGGATCCCTGCCGCCCGAATGGCCTCCACCATGGCTTTCACAGGAAGCGTGGAAAAATATGCCGCCTGGCCATCTTTCCGAATGGGCTCATCCACCGGTCGGTTTCCCTCGTTGTCCGGAATCCGGGCATCGTCCATATTGATGGCAATCCGTTCCGGCGTCAGATCCGGCCTGCCTCCGGCCTGGCCGATGCAAAGCACCGCATCCGGACTGTGTTTTTCAATGGCTTCCGCCACCACATCAATGGACCTGCCAAAAACCGTAGGCACCACCAGTTTGACAATCTCCACCTCTCCGACCCGGTCTGCCACCGCCTCCACCGCCTGCTGAGCAGGATTCACCGTCTCTCCCCCAAAGGGATCAAAGGCCGTCAGCAATAGCTTCATCTTTCCTCCTCCGGAAGCGGACGCTTCTCCACGATCTCCCCGCCGGTCTTTACGATGCTTTCCTGAGGAATGACCCCGCGGATGGAGCTGAGGGGATAGATAATGCTGTGGCGGCCGATCACAGTACCGGGATTCAGGACGCTGTTGCAGCCCACCTCCACATAATCGCCTACCATGGCACCCATTTTCTTCAGGCCGGTCTCCATGCGGGTCTCTCCCTCCCGGATGGTTACCAACGTCTTGTCGGATTTCACGTTGGAGGTAACGGCGCCGGCGCCCATGTGACTCCGGTAACCCAGGATGCTGTCTCCCACATAGTTGTAGTGCGGCACCTGGACCCTGTCAAAGAGTATCACATTTTTCAGTTCCACGGAATTCCCCACCACGCAGTTCTCTCCCACCAGTGCATTTCCCCGGATAAACGCACAGTGGCGCACCTGGGTGCCGGCGCCGATGATACAGGGGCTGCCCAGAAATGCCGTCGGAGCAATCTCTGCCGTCTTATGGACCCACACTCCGTCGGACACCTTTGTATACTCCTGCTCGGGCAGTTTCTCCCCCAGGGTCAGGATCAGGTCATGAATCCCCTTCAGCGCCTCCCAGGGATAGGAAAAGCCCTGCAAATACGATGATGCCAGCGTATGGCTCAGGTCAAAAAGCTGTGTTACCGTATACATTGGCATTCTCCTCACACTCCGTGGCCTTTTTCCCGGATCACCCGGACGACTTCATCCACCCAGGCCCGGCAAGTCTCCGTGGATTCGGCTTCCACCATTACCCGGATCACCGGTTCCGTTCCGGATTCCCGAACCAGGATCCGGCCGGAGGTTCCCAGTGCCTGCTCTGCCTTCCGGACAGCGGCCTGCACATCCTCGTCTGCCCGTGCCGCAGCCTTGTCCCTGACAGGAACATTGACCAGCACCTGGGGGTAGACGGTCAGGCCCTCTGTAAGCTGGCTCAGCTTTTTCTTCCTGGCCAGCATGACCTCCATGATCTTCAGACTGGTGAGAATCCCGTCACCGGTAGAGGCGTGTTTGGAAAAGATGATATGACCGGACTGTTCGCCGCCGATGCAGCAGTCGTTCCGTGTCATGTAGTCATACACATATTTATCCCCTACGGCGGTCTTTGCGTAGCTCAGTCCCGCTTCCTCCAGGGCTTTGTAAAGGCCGAAATTGGACATAACCGTGGTAACCACGGTGTTATTCTTCAGTTCTCCGTTTTCCTTCATATACTTGCCGCAAATGTACAGAATATGATCCCCGGTCAGCACTGCGCCGGTCTCATCCACGCAAAGGCACCGATCCGCATCTCCGTCATAGGCAAATCCCACATCCAGGTGATTCTCCACCACAAATCTCTGCAGCGCCTCCATATGGGTGGAGCCTGCATCCCGGTTGATGTTGAAGCCGTTGGGCTCTGCGTGGATCACGAAGGTCTGTGCCCCCAGAGCGTCAAACACCGACTTGGCAATATTCCATGCGCTACCGTTGGCACAGTCCAGACCGATCCGCATTCCCTTGAAGGAGAACATTCCCAGGGAGATCAGATATCCCACATAGCGGTTTCTTCCGGCCACATAGTCCACTGTACAGCCGATTTTGTCCCGGACCGCCAGGGGAAGCTCCGTCCATTTCCGGCCGAACAGTGTTAGCTTCCCGTCCAGATAATCCTCCACCAGAGCAATGATCTCCTCATCCATCTTCTCCCCGCTGCCGTTCATCAGCTTGATGCCGTTGTCATGGTAGGGATTGTGGGATGCAGAGATCATAATCCCGCAGTCGAACTGTTCCGTCCGTGCCACATAGGCGACAGAGGGGGTGGTAGTCACATGGAGCAGGTATGCATCCGCGCCGGATGCCACCAATCCCGCCACAAGAGCGTATTCAAACATATAGCCGGAACGTCGGGTGTCTTTTCCGATGACGATCCGTGCCGGTGTCTCTTCCCCGGCTGCCTGCTTTTGTTTTGTATAGTACCAGCCTAAAAACCGGCCGATGGAATAGGCGTGATCTGCTGTCAGTGTGCAGTTTGCTTCCCCACGGAAGCCGTCTGTACCGAAGTATTTCGCCATGCTGTAAGATCCTTTCTTATGGGTTGTGTTGCTTTTCTCCCAATGTATTCTATTATAAGGACTCCCGGAGTTTTTGTCAAACAGAATAGGAGACATAAAAAAACGGTGTACCCACAGGGCACACCGTTTTTTCGGTCGTTTGCATCTTACAGGTGGAGCACTCTGTCCTTGATCTCCTGGGTTCTTCCCTGGTTCCAGAACTGGGTGCCGATATAGCCGCAGGTACGCCGGGCCACATTCATCTTGCTCTGATCGGTATTGCCGCACTGGGGGCATACCCAGATCAGCTTGCCGTCCTCGTCTTCCCGGATCTCGATCTCTCCGTCGAAGCCGCAGCACTGGCAGTAATCGCTCTTGGTGTTCAGCTCCGCGTACATGATGTTCTCGTAAATGAACTTCATCACTTCCAGAACAGCATCGATGTTGTTCTGCATATTGGGCACTTCCACATAGGAAATGGCGCCGCCGGGGCTGAGACGCTGGAATTCTGCCTCAAAGGACAGCTTGGTGAAAGCGTCGATCTTCTCGCTGACATGGACATGGTAGGAGTTGGTGATATATCCCTTGTCGGTAATGCCGGGGATCAAGCCGAAACGCTTCTGCAGGCACTTGGCAAACTTGTAGGTGGTAGACTCCAGCGGAGTGCCGTACAGGGAGAAGTCCATGTTGTTTTCCTTCTTCCACTTGGCACAGGCATCGTTCATGTGCTGCATCACGGAAAGGGCAAAGGGCTTTGCTTCGTTGTCGGTATGGGACCGGCCGGTCATATACTGGACGCACTCGTACAGGCCCGCATAGCCCAGGGAGATGGTGGAATAACCGCCGTAGAGCAGCTTGTCGATGGGTTCTCCCTTTTCCAGCCGTGCCAGCGCACCGTATTGCCACAGAATGGGGGCAGCATCGGACAGCGTCCCCTTCAGGCGCTCATGACGGCACATCAGGGCGCGGTAGCACAGCTCCAGACGCTCGTCAAAGATCTGCCAGAACTTCTGCATATCCCGTCCGGAGGACAGGGCCACATCCACCAGGTTGATGGTGACCACGCCCTGGTTAAAGCGGCCGTAATACTTGGGCTTTCCGTTTTCGTCCACATAGGGCGTCAGGAAGGACCGGCAGCCCATGCAGGTGTAGCAGTGGCCCTCGCCATTCTTGTCCACCTTCAGCTCCAGCATCTTCTTTTCGCTGATATAGTCCGGCACCATCCGCTTGGCGGTGCACTGGGCAGCCAGACGGGTCAGGTACCAGTAAGGAGAATCCTCGTGGATATTGTCTTCCTCCAGCACATAGATCAGCTTGGGGAAGGCGGGAGTGATCCACACACCCTTCTCGTTCTTCACGCCCTCGTACCGCTGACGCAGCATCTCCTCGATGATCATGGCCAGATCCTTCTTCTCCTGCTCGTTCTTGGCCTCGTTGAGGTACATGAACACGGTGATGAAGGGAGCCTGTCCGTTGGTGGTCATCAGGGTCACCACCTGGTACTGGATGGTCTGCACGCCCTTGCGCACCTCATCCCGCAGCCGCTCCTCCACCACCTTGGTGATCACCGACTCCTCCGGGGTCACGCCGAAGCTCTTCAGCTCCTCTTCCACTCCCCGGCGGATCTTCTCCCGGCTGATCTGGACAAAGGGTGCCAGGTGGGTCAGGCTGATGGACTGGCCGCCATACTGATTGGAGGCCACCTGGGCAATGATCTGAGTGGCGATGTTGCAGGCTGTGGAGAAGGAATGGGGCTTCTCGATCAGCGTACCGGAGATCACGGTACCGTTCTGCAGCATATCCTCCAGGTTCACCAGATCGCAGTTGTGCATATGCTGAGCATAATAGTCTGCGTCATGGAAATGGATGATGCCGGCCTCGTGAGCCTCCACCACATCCTTGGGAAGCAGGATTCTGCGGGTGATGTCCTTGGACACTTCACCGGCCATGTAATCCCGCTGCACCGCGTTGATGGTGGGGTTCTTGTTGGCATTCTCCTGCTTGACCTCCTCGTTGTTGCACTCAATGAGGCTCAGGATCCGGTCGTCGGTGGTGTTGGTCTGCCGCAGCAGGCTGCGGGTATAGCGGTAGGTGATATAGCACTTGGCCACCTCAAAAGCGCCGTGTGCCATAATGGCCTTCTCCACCAGGTCCTGGATCTCCTCCACAGAGGGGCTGTGGCCCATTTCCTCGCAGGCGATCTTCACCGCCTCGGAGATCCGGGTGATCTGCAGCTCCGTCATGCGGACATCCTCTTCCACCGCCGCGTTTGCCCGGGAAATGGCGGAACGGATCTTTTCAATATCGAATACCACTTCGGCACCGTTTCGTTTAATAATCTTCATTTTCGAATTACCTTCTTTCCGAGTGTTCCTCTCGCATGGCCTATTATACCATATATTGTGGTTTTTGCAATAGCAAACCACAAAATATTCGATTTTCCGTTTTGTCATGCCAAAAATCCGGCTTTTCAGGGGATTGCCCGGATTCTTCATGGGAAACAGAATGAAAAGTTCCCCCTTTCTGCGGCATCCTCTTCCGTCCCCAGTTTTTTTGGTCAAAATAACCGATTTCTACCCTTTCCCGGCCCCTTTTGTCTCTCCCTGATGAAAAAATGACCGCGAGAAGTTGACATTTTTCGGGGCCTTCTGTATACTATACGCAATCTTTGTCATACCTTGACGGATATGCACAAAGGAATCTGATCGTAAGGAAGTGTTCTGCTTGGTCTACAAGTGGGATATCGTCATCCCGGAGCTGACCGGGGATGCCATCCGGCAAGGCTACCTTTACCTGCCGGAATCCTATGGGGAGGATCCCCTTCGCCGGTATCCGGTGCTGTATATGTTTGATGGTCACAATGTGTTTTTTGACTCGGATGCCACCTACGGAAAATCCTGGGGCATGAAGGAATACATGGACCGGACGGAGACTCCGCTGATCATTGTCGCCGTGGAATGCAACCATGAGGGCAATGGCCGGCTCTCGGAGTACTCCCCCTTTGATTTTGAAGAAAGCGGTATGGGCGTCGTGGAGGGCCGGGGCCGGATCTATATGGACTGGCTCACAGGCTGTCTGAAGCCAGCCATCGACCGGAATCTGCGGACCCTGCCGGACCCGGATCACACCTTGATCTGCGGCTCCTCCATGGGCGGGCTTATGGCCCTGTACGGCGTTGTGAAATACAACCACGTTTTCCGCAAGGCCGCCTGCCTCTCTCCCAGCCTTTGGGTAAACCCGGAGGGGCTGAAAACGATGATCTCCGGCACCCGCATCCGGAAAAACACCCTGATCTACATGGATTACGGCAGCAAAGAACTGGACAACCACAATGCCACATCCAATGCGTTGGTCTCCGTTTCCCGTCTTCTTCTGCGGAAACGGGTGAACCTGACCTTCCGCATCGTCCCCGGCGGCACCCACAGCGAAGCATCCTGGGAGCGTCAGATCCCGGTATTCATGGCCTGCCTGGGGCTGTAAGGAGGAAATATGGAAATCCGATATTTCAAAGAATACTCCCATTCCCTGGGACGGGATATGGAGTTCAAGGTCTACGGCTCCTCCGGAAAGCCCTTTCTGTTCATTCCCTGCCAGGCCGGCAGGTTCTTCGACTTTGAGAACTTCAAAATGCTGGACTGCTGGGCAGACTGGATCGAAGCCGGCCAAGCCACGGTGTATGCCGTGGACACCATCGACGCCGAGACCTACGCCAACCCCTGGGGAGATCCCAGAAGCCGGATGGAGCTTCATGAGCGCTGGATCCGCCACATAACGGAGGAAATGGTCCCCATGATCCGTCACCTCAGTGGAGAGCGGTGCGGATATGACCAGCGGATCGTCACCTTCGGCGCTTCGCTGGGTGCCATGCACGCGGCCAACCTGTTTTTCCGCCGTCCGGATCTGTTCGATGGTGTTCTGGCCCTGTCCGGCCTGTATGATCCCGGGGATTTCTTCCCGGGTTACATGGACGATCTGCTGTACAACAACAGTCCCTCCATTTATCTTGCCAATATGCCCTGGGATCATCCGTATCTGTCCGTATATCCCCAGCGCAGCATTCAGATCGTGGTAGGCCAGGGGGCATGGGAGGACGTGCTTCTGGATAGCACCCGCCGGCTGGACCGTGTCCTCCGGGAAAAAGGCATCCCCGCCCAGGTGGATTACTGGGGATATGACGTCAGCCATGACTGGGACTGGTGGTTCCGCCAGGTGCGGCACTATGTTCCCCGGTTTCTTTGATTTACAAATCGAAAAGAGAGCGCATTATGAAAAACATCGTATTTATTTCCCCGAATTTCCCGGACAACTACTGGAAATTCTGTTCCGAGCTGAAAAATAACGGCATGCGGGTCCTGGGGGTGGGAGACTGCCCCTATGACAACCTGAAGCCGGAGCTGCGCAATGCCCTGACAGACTATTTCAAGGTAGACAGCCTGGAAAACTACGAATCCGTGTTCCGGGCCGTGGCTTTCCTTACCTACAAGTGGGGCAAAATCGACTGGCTGGAATCCAACAACGAATACTGGCTGGAGCGGGATGCCGCCCTGCGGACCGCTTTCCATATCACCACCGGTTTCCAGGAGTCTGACATGGAACCTGTGAAGCGGAAGTCCGCCATGAAGGCATACTATGCCAAGGCCGGGATCCCCACTGCCAGATACCATCTGGTCTATGACCTGGAAGGCAGCCGGGAATTCGCCCACGAGGTGGGCTATCCCGTGGTGGTAAAGCCGGACAACGGTGTGGGTGCAAACGGTACCTACCGCCTGCGCTCCGATGAAGAGCTGGATTTCTTCTTTGCAACAAAGGATCCCTCCGTGCTGTATATCATGGAGGAATACGTCAACGGCGAAGTCCGTACCTACGATGCCATTCTGGATTCCCATGGCAATCCTCTGTTCGAGATCGGCAACGTGACCCCGTCCTCCCTGATGGACGTGGTCAACACCGGTGACAACAGCCTGTACTACTACGTGGACGAGCTTCCCGAAAAGATGCGGGACGCCGGTCTGCGGACCATCCGGGCCTTCGGTGTAACCAGCCGCTTTGTCCACCTGGAGTTCTTTGTTCTCCGGGAGGATCAGAAGGGACTGGGTAAAAAGGGCGACGTGATCGGCCTGGAAGTGAATATGCGGCCCTCCGGCGGCTACTCCCCGGATATGATGAATTTCGCCCGGGAGACCGACGTTTACAAGGTCTGGGCGGATATGGTAGCATTTGACCGCTGCACTCTGCCGGACCGTAAGGCCCGCCACTTCTGTGCCTTTGCCGGCCGCCGGGACGGAAAGCAATTCCTCCTGTCCGACGGCGAGCTGGAGGAAAAATACCGCAGCCGGATGAAGATGGTGGGCCGGGTGCCGGATGCTCTTTCCGGGGCCATGGCAAACCAGATGTTCGTTGCCATCTTTGACACCGAGGAAGAAATGAAGCAGTTCTTCCGGGATGCCCTGACCTGCAAATAACAAATCGATCCCCGGGCAAACGCCCGGGGATCTTTCTCTGCCCACGATTGCAGGCAAACAATTCATTTCACATAGTCCATGCAGATCCAGCCCTTGGAGGTGCGGCCCCACATGACGGAGTCCACGCTCTTTTCCTCCAGGATCTCCACCCGATCTCCCCGGGTGTAGTAGGAAACCGCCGGATTCTGGGTGCCCGCATCCGAGCGGACATTCAGATAATCCGTATCCACCACGCAGATCCTCGTGCCGTTCGCCGTAATGTTTTCGGAAAGTTCCACATAATCCAGGCTGATCCAGCCCTGGCTGATCTTACCCCAGATCATGCCGTCACCGTTTTTGCATTCGGTAATCTCCACGGTGGTGCCGCCTGCCAGATACCCCACAACGTTGTAGGAAAGGCCTGCGCCGCTGCGGACACGCAGTTCTCCGGTATTGACCACCGTTCCGGTCATGGTGCTTCCGTCTGCAGGGGTATCCGATCCGGATTCCGTATCTCCGTCCGGTGTGGTCTCTTCGGGAGGATCCTGGGAGGAATCCCCACCGCTTTCTCCATCCACCCGGATGTAGTCCATGGAAATCCAGCCCCAGCCGATGCTGCCCCACTTGGTGCTTCCCACCATGGTGGTATTGCCGATGGAGACCGTCTCTCCCTGCTTCAGGTAGCCCACGATGCTGTAATCTGTTCCGGCACCGGAGCGAACCCGAAGCTGCTCACAATTGACCACCACACCGGTGACGGTCTCACCGCCGCTGCTGCCGCCCTCTCCGCTGTCCAGAGCGATATAGTCCATGCTGACCCACCCCTGGCTGATCTTGCCCCAGGTCATGCCGTCTGCATTCTTCTGCTCCGTGATCTCTACCCGGTTGCCGCTGTATAGGTAGCCTGCCACGTCATACTGGAGGCCCGGACCCGTGCGGATCCGAAGATAGCTGGAATTGATCACCGTACCCCACACACCACCGGAAGTGCTCTCCGTAGGATCGGTGGGAGCAGGCGGCTCGGTAGGCTCCGGCTCAGAGGGTGTGGCATCGGAGTCCAGCGCAATGTAGTCCATGCTGACCCAGCCCCGGTCGATCCTTCCCCAGTACATTCCGTCGGCATATTTCTGTTCCGTGATCAGCACACGATCACCGCCGTCCAGGGTCCCCACAACACCGTAGGAGAAGCCCGCACCGCTGCGGATTCGCAGATAGCTGGAATTGACCACCGTTCCGTACGTACCCGACTCTTCCTCTGCAGGGGTTTCGGCAGGCGTCAGAGATACATAATCCATACAGATCCATCCCTGGCTGATCTTTCCCCAGGTCAGGCCGCTGCCGGAACGCTGTTCGGTGATCTCCACCTCGGTGTTCAGGGTCAGATACCCCAGAATGGAGTATCCGAGACCCGGGCCGCTGCGGACACGCAGATTGTTGGTATCCACCACATAGCCCTTGATGGGATCCGTCTTCGTCTCCTCCCAGGAGCCGTCGAGCACACTATCATAGTTGGTATAATACAGGCAGATCCAGCCCTGGCTGCACTTGCCCCAGGTATATCCGCCGGCGGTTTTTACCTCCGTAATCTCCACTTTGGTTCCGTAGTCCAGGCTGCCGATAATACTGTAGCCGGTTCCGGCTCCGGAACGGACATTCAGCGAATCCAGCACCGTCACCGTGACAGGCTCCATCTCCGGTTCCGTAGCGGGTTCCGTTGTAGGCTCTGTTGTAGGCTCCGTTGTAGGCTCCGTGGACGGATCTGTGGAAGGATCCGTTGGATCCGGCTGTACGGTCCCGTCTGACCAACGGGCATACAGCGTCTTTCCGCTGACGCTCTTGTCCAGAACGGTCACCTTGCTTCCGCCGGTCTTGGCGGTGTACCAGCCTTCAAAGGTGAAGCCGCTGTATGTGGCATACACGGACGGTCCATGGCCCACATCGGAATCGTATGCCTCGATCCGGGAGGAAACGGTTCCCCCCTGAGCATTGTACTGAACATAGCAGTAGTTGGCGGGAGGTGTGGTGGAATACTCCCCGTTGAGATAAATGTTGGCCTCACACAGCCTGCGGCGGACAAGGCTGTCCAGAATGCTGCCGCCGGCGTTGCACCAAAGGGCGATGGCATAGATCAAGTCCTCCCCCTTGGCTCCGGATACCACGGCATTGTGGAAATCTCCGGGCTGATACAGCCAGGAGGTGCCGCAGTTGTAGGAAAACAGGACCAGCGCATCAAACTGATTCTGGTTCAGTGACAGGCCCTTGTTGGAAATGAAGCGGTTAAGAACCTCCTCTTCCTTTTCCAGGTATGTACGAAGCAGCTTCTCCGCCTCTTCCTCGGTGATTCCCTCCTTGGCATAGCGGGCGTAGTCCTCGTCCGGGCATCTGGTGCCGTAGCCTACGGAAAACTGGGAATAATCATAATAGGGATACTTGGAGAATCCCTCCATCTTCTTTAACAAATCCACCGCTGCGTCACTGGCTGTAAATCCTTCGGCGGACGCCTGGGTGCCAAGCGCCGGCACCAGACTCACCGTCAAAACCAGCGCCAGCAGGATGCTGATCACTCTTTTGAACATTGTCTGTTTTGCTCCTTTAGCGTGATGATACGGGAATTATAACAGAAGCCCGTTCTTTTTGCAACCCCGTTTCCCAAAATAGTTACAACTTTGTTACTATTGCACATAGAAAAAATGCAGTTTTTTCCTGAGAATTCCAGAAAACCCCGTGAAAAGATTCCCCATTGACGGATTCCCGCGAAACTGTTATACTACGAATAACCATTTTCACCCAAAGGAGAACTCACATGGACAGCAGAAAAGCCCTGATCGCCATGAGCGGCGGCGTGGACAGTTCCGTTGCCGCGTATCGGATGATCCGGGACGGATACGACTGCATCGGCGTTACCATGCGGCTCTACGACAATGAAATGATCGGAAACCGGAGCAAAACCTGCTGCAGTCTGGATGATGTGGAGGATGCCAGAAGCGTAGCCTTCCGGCTGGGCATCCCCTACTATGTCTTCAATTTCAAGGAGGATTTTGAAGAAAAGGTCATCTCCAAATTCGTTTCCTGCTATGAGCACGGCGCCACGCCCAACCCCTGCATCGACTGCAACCGCTACCTGAAATTCGAAAGTCTCCTGCACCGTGCCCAGGTTCTGGGCTGCGACTGTGTAGCAACCGGACATTACGCCATCATCCGGCAGGATCCGGCCACCGGAAGATACTTGCTTTACAAAGCCGCTCACGTCGAAAAGGATCAGAGCTACGTTCTATACAGTCTGACCCAGCAGCAGCTTGCCCACACCCGGTTTCCTCTGGGAGACCTCTCCAAGGACCAGGTGCGGCAGATCGCCCGGGAACAGGGCTTTTTCAATGCCTCCAAACGGGACAGCCAGGACATCTGCTTCGTCCCCGATGGGGACTATGTGGCCTTCATGGAGCGCTACACCGGCAAGCACTACCCCAGCGGAGACTTTCTGGACCTGCAGGGAAATGTGGTGGGCCGGCATGCCGGCGCCGTGGGCTATACCATCGGCCAGAGAAAGGGCCTGGGCCTTGCCATGGGCGCACCGGTGTATGTGTGCAGCAAGGACATGGAGAAAAACACCGTGACAGTGGGTCCCGACCAGGCCCTGTTTTCCGCATCCCTCCGGGCAAACGACTGGAACTGGTTCCCCTTCCCGGAGCTGACAGCCCCCATGCGGGTCATGGCAAAGGCCAGATACCGCCAGAAGGAACAGCCCGCCACCGTCTATCCCGAAGACGGCGGCTTTGCACGGGTGGTGTTTGACGAGCCTCAGCGGGCAATCACGCCGGGTCAGGCCGTGGTATTGTACGACGGCGACCTGGTGGTTGGCGGCGGAACCATTACCGAGGTTCTTTGAGTTTGGGGAACTCCTTGGTCATCTGTCCGTAAGGCAGATCATGAAATCCGAATTTCCGGTAGGCGGCAACTGCCTGCCGGTTTTCCGGCTCTACCTCCAGCCGCAGCCGCACAGCCTTGTCCCGGAAGCGGTCCTCCACATACTGCAGCATTTTGCTGCCGTATCCCCTGCCCCGGTACTCCGGAGCAAGGCACAGGTCCTCAATCCAAACACAAACGCCCCCATATTCCGTAGAGTAGCTTTTTGCGGTCATGCAGTAGCCTGCAATCTTCTCTCCTTCTTCCATGACAAATCCCTCAATGTAGGGGCAGTCGCCCAGGCAGTCTTCGATATCCCGGCGCAGTACCTCCTCCGGAGCCTTTACCTGCACCGCCTCAGATGCATAAAACGGGATCATCAGCTCCAGAACGGCCTGTCTGTCCTTTTCTTCCATTTCTCTGATTCTCATACAATCCTCCTGAATGATCGTGTGTCCCGCAGGACCCGAAATATGACAACACCCCCGTTTTCACCATGCGAAAACAGGGGATTTTTCGGATATTCCCGGTTCTGCTCCATCACAGAAGCACACATCCCGCTTTTCCTCTGTTTCCGGTCCCGATTCGCATTTCAAAAGAACCGCAAACAGGTAAAAATCCCGAACGCTTCCGCATTCGGGATTTTTGGCAGGGGCACAAGGACTTGAACCCTGAGCCTACGGTTTTGGAGACCGCCGCTCTACCAATTGAGCTATACCCCTATATTCAAAAAAATGGTGGGCCTTCAGGGATTCGAACCCGGGACTATCCGGTTATGAGCCGGAGGCTCTGACCAACTGAGCTAAAGGCCCATAAGGGTTCATCCGCCGCTACAGATGGCATTATATCACCGCATCACATAAAAGTCAAGCCCTTTCTTCCGGGCGACGGGGCCGGGAAGGCCGGCCCCGCCGGTTTTCATGACTTTTCCGCAGGCTTTTTCCGTCTGCGGCGGCGGGATTCTCCGCCCTCCTTTTCCATGCGCTCCACCCGCTGCATGTAGGACTGAGCCGCATCGGAGGTCCCTTCATAGGTCAGTCTGCTGACCCGGACCTTTCCGTCGGGCTGTTCCGAAAGGCGGCACCGGATCAGGAACTTGCCGTCTGTGGCACAGGTAGCCAGGTCCACATATCGGTGGCCCGGCTGGGAGAACCAGCGGGATCCCAGCATCTGTCTGCCGCACACGGGGCAAAGATTCTCCTGGCCTGACATGGCGGAAAGCGCCGCCCACTTGTCCTCGAAATCGTAGAACACCTTCCGTTCCAGGCAGCCCGGCAGCTCTGCACCGTGGAACCCCTCCACATGGCTTTTCAGGGCGCTTCCATATTCCTCCGTTCCCCTTGCCAGGTCCATTCTGGCACAGATCTGCGCCGTGTGGTAGGCATCACCCAGAGCGTCGTGGGCAGGTCTTGTAGCCTCAATCCCGAAGGCCTCCATAGCCGTTTTCAGAGCCTTTTGGGAGGAATCGCTGCCTGTCTGGGCATTGAAGATCATCTGGGCATTGTACCACCGGCTGACCCACTGGTCCTGAATGCCGAAAAGCTGCAGATTCTCCCGCAGGATCCCAATATCGTCAAATCCCCAGATCAGAAACACCGCATCCTCTCCGCACCAGGCCCGGAATTGTTCGATGGCCTCCGGGAAAGGGATCCCCTCTTTCATCAGCAGGGATTCCTTGATGCCGGTGAGCTTGCTGACCCGGCGGTTCAGCCGGCGGAAAAACTTCGGTCGGATCAGGACCTGAAACTCATCGGCAATGGTGCGGTCCTCCAGGATTCGCACAGCACCGATCTGAATGATCTCTCCCCGAATGTGCACCGGAAGCGGCTTTCGGGCAGAGGGGGATCCCGGCCAGGGCTGGTTCCATTCCATATCCAAAACAATGTAATTCATGATCGATCCTCTGTTGTCCGTTTTTCTCTATGATAGCACGGTGAACGCCGGCTGTAAACAGGAAACCGGGTTTATTCCGGAAGAGTGTCCAAAAAAGGCACCTGCCAGCCCTGCTTGCACCCGCAGACCGGACAGCTTTCGGCCGGCTCCGGACTGCGGTAGCGCCACCCGCAGCCGGTGCAGATCCACGTTTTCCGCTCCGGACTGATGCAGCGGTTCAAAAGAGCATCAAGGGTCTGATACTGCTGGTCGTCGATCTGGGCAAGACTGCGGAATACCCCTGCGGCAGCGGGATACCCCTCTTTGTCTGCGGTTTTGGCATACATTTTCAGACGGGTGCTGTTTTTCTGCAGCAGGGACACGAATTCCAGCGTAATGGCCTCCAGATCCACAGGCCCGCTCCCCCCTGTCCGTTCAGGCTCCCGGACGGAGATCCCGGACTGCACACGCAGAAGCACATGGGCATGGATCTCCTGCTGTCGTGCGCACTGCTCCATCAGCCTTCCGATCCACTCGGCCTGCGCCCGGCGGGCACGCTCGCCCAGCTCCGAAAGACGTACCTGCATCATCCGCTTGGACTCCGCTGCTTTTCTCAGATTCTGTTCCGTTTTCGATCCCGGGAGCACCTGCTCTTCCCCGGCCTTTTCCATCTCGGAGAAAGCCTTTGCCGCATCCATCACCGCATTGACGATCTCCACCGCGCCGTTTGTGTGGAAGGCACGGGTAAGCGCCTGCCGCATGGCAGTCAGCGTATCCGGCTGTGCCATCAGTCCCAGAGCCAGGTGCAGCACCTCTTCCGGGTCCCGGCTGCCCACGGCATACCCATTTTCCAGGAAAAAGTCGAAATTCCGATACTCACAACCTCCCACCGCATCGATGAACACCATGGGGAGGTGCTTGTTGGCTGCTTCGGTAGAGCTCAGGCCTCCGGGCTTTGTCACAATCATGTCCGCCGCATCCATGTATTTGTCCACCAGATTGGTAAACCCAAGGACCCGCATCCGGGGATTTGCAACTGCCGACAGGGACTCCAGCACCTTCTCGTTTCTGCCGCAAAATGCCACCAACCGGTCCTCCGGTCCCAGCTCCCCGGCAAGGGATTCTGCCATCTGGGCAATGGGGCCGCAGCCCATGCTGCCGCACATCAGCAGCACCACTCTGCCGTTTTCCGGAAGGTCCAGCTCTTTGCGCATCTGCTGCCGGTCGTTGGTGCGGTAAAACTCCTGACGAACCGGAATGCCGTAGGGAAACAGCTTCTGTCTGGGCAGTCCCGCCGCCTCAAACTCCGGGATCAGCGCCTCCGCCGGAATGAAATACCCATCCATGACGCACCGATCCACATAGGGAGAACAGGTATAGTCCGTCATCACAAAAAAGCAGGGGACCCGGATGCCCCAGATCTTCCGAAGCTCCGTCATCATCATGCCGGAAAACACATGGACACAGACCACCGCATCAAAAAAGCCGTTGTCCAGAATGGCTTTCAGCTTATTGACACCCATGGCCAGCATTTCGTAAACCAGCATTCCTTCGTCGCTGTCACCGATATTCTTTTCCATGGCCCGGTACCCCCGGTCCCATAGCTTGGGGGCATATTTGTAAAGGCGTGCATGCCAATTGCAGATAAACCTGGAGATCGAAGGCGAAAGGCACTCCAGCGTGTCCACAATCACACATTCCACGCCTCTTTGCTCCAGCACTTCCATCATGGCCCTGGCAGTGGAATTGTGTCCCTCGCCCGTATTGGCAGACAGCATCAGAATCTTCATGGAAACTTCCCCCTTCGTTTTTCTTCCATTATACCCTTTTCTGCGCAGAATGCAAGGTACATTCCCGATCCTTGCCGGGTCCTTTGTTTGACCTTATTTTATTTTCTGATTCTGATGCTTTTTTTATAGTCAGTTTGTGATAGAATGGGGAAAAAAGAAACGGGAGGTTTTGACAATGAAAAACAAATTCCAGTGGATCCTGTCTCTGGCGGCTGCGGCTGCCGGCATCATCCTGACCTTCTTGACCCGGGCAGGTGCTCTGGCAGAGGGCGCAGGGACGGGAGCGAAAATTGTGTTTGCCCTGAGCCTGATCCTTGCGCTGCTGGGCATTGTGGGAGCCATTGTGTTTGCCATTCCGGGGCACCGGAAAACCGACACCAAGTCCCTTGCCACTGCGGCGCTGTTTGCCGCCCTTTGCTACGTGGGCTTTACCTTCTTCAAGATCGACATCCCTGTGGGGACAGAAAAAACCGCTTTCCATCTGGGCAATGTCTTCTGCGTGCTGGGTGCCCTGTTCCTGGGCGGACTGTGGGGCGGTATGGCCGGTGCCGTAGGAATGTCCATTGCCGATCTGACCACCGCCTACGTCACTTCCGCACCGAAAACATTCCTTCTGAAGCTGTGCATCGGCCTGATCACCGGCCTGATTGCCCATAAGGTGTTCCACATTGCCGATGACGAAAAGCAGAAGGTCTCTCTGCCCGTTGCCACCGTCCTGTCTGCCGCGGCGGGCATGGCGTTCAACGTGGTGGCCGATCCTCTGGTGGGTTATTTCTACAAGACCTACCTTTTCGGCATTCCCCAGGAAATGGCAAAGGCCCTGGCAAAGATGGGCGCCGTCACCACTCTGGTCAACGCCGTCATCGCGGTGATCTGCGCCACGATCCTGTATCTGGCCGTGCGTCCGGCACTGAAAAAGGCCGGCCTGATGCCGAAAGTCTGAAAGACTCCTCCATGTGGTTTCGGTCAGATGGAGGCGGTATTCGCAAAGGAAGAGAGGCTTCTCATGACAAGAAGCCTCTCTTTTTACAGGATTGTGAAAACCCAATCAATCAGCCCATACACCGCGCTGGCGGCGGTGCCGTAGACGATCACCGGGCCGGCGATGGTAAACATCTTCGCCGCCACGCCCAGAATGAAGCCCTCTGCTGGTGTCAATATAGGACACAGTAAATTGCAATAAATATTTACATTAAAATGGTGGTATGGTATAGTAATTTCAAAAGGGGTGAACTTATGCGACGATTCACAAAAATATTGTTTCCTATTTTCGTTGCCCTGTTTATGTGTAGTATTGCTATAGGATTGTTGGGTCGTGCATTTTGCACTCGCAGTAATGACGACTATACATCAATTCAGCCGGAATCACT
>JAQXVF010000022.1 GCA_029224785.1 Bacillota bacterium | reverse complement strand
CTTTACATCGGCAGCCTTGCCGCTGGCGGCCTGCACGACCATGATCAGGGCGCTGTTGCCCTGGTCGTTGCTCATAATGCCCTTGTAGGCGACCACATTCTCCTTATTCAGAAGGAACTCATTCTCAAAGGCGAAATCGTCGATCTCGCGGGGGTTGGAAACGGCGTTGCTGGCCTCGATGGCAGAAACGACATCGTCGAGATTATATTCCTTGGCGTCAGCCTTGGAGCTGCCGCCGCAGGCTGCCAGACTGAGAGCCATGGCAGCAGCCAGAATTGCAGAAATCAGCTTTTTCATAGTTAACTGTTACACCTCTATAATATAAAAGTAGTCTATATGAAAGATTACACTATTCAACCTTCTTATGCAAGCCCTTTAACCAAAGTTTAACAAAATCGAAATACCTTCTTTCTCTTGACAGAGCCTTTACCTGCGCGGTAACATGGTTCCATACGGCAAGGAGGCAGAAGCATGCGAAACCACAAGGCAAAGTCTGTGGCGCTGGGCGGCGTTTTGTTTGCGCTGGCCATAGCGCTCTCCCTCATGGAAAGCGCCATCACGCCTCTTCTGGGGCTGATGCCGGGTGTCAAGCTGGGGCTCTCCAACATTGTAGTGATGTATGCTCTTGTTTACCTTGGCTTTCGGCAGGCTTTTTTACTGATGGTACTCAAAGCGCTCTTTTCACTCTCCTTCTTTGGCGTCACAGCGGGCTTTCTTTCAGGCTGCGGTGGGATTTTCTCGCTGCTTGTCATGGCGCTGGCCCAAAGGCTGGGCGCCACCCACTATATCCTTTCGGTCTGCGGCGCTCTGGCTCACAATGCCGGGCAGCTACTGGGGGCGAGTGTGATCCTTTCCAGCGCGCTGGCGCTCACCTATATGCCGGTGCTGATGGTGAGCGGCCTTGTGATGGGCGGCATTACGGCCACCGGCATGAAGGTTCTCCTTCCGGCGCTGAAAAGAGTGGGGGTCGCTCCCCAAAAGTGAGGAATCATCTCCGGGAAACCGATTTATATTGTTTGCCCTTTTGCGGGCGGATTGGAATATCAGCCGTTTAGGCACAGAGAGGAAATACCATGGAAAAAATCGCCAGCTTCACCATTGACCACATCAAGCTCCAGCCCGGCGTTTATGTTTCGCGCCGGGATACCGTTGGCGCCGAGGTCATCACAACTTTCGACCTGCGGATGACCAGCCCCAACGAGGAACCGGTGATGAACACCGCGGAGGTGCATACCATCGAACACCTGGGGGCTACCTTCCTGCGGAACGACCCCCAGTGGAAGGACCGGGTGCTGTATTTCGGCCCCATGGGCTGCAGAACGGGCTTTTATCTGCTGCTTGCCGGGGACCTGAGCTCGGAACAGGTGCTGGATCTGGTCAAAAAGTGTTTCCGGTTCATTGCGGATTATCGGGGAGAAGTGCCCGGAGCATCGGCCAGGGATTGCGGAAACTACCTGGATATGAATCTGCCCATGGCCAACTATCTGGCGGAAAAATACTGCCGGGTGCTGGAAACGGCGGATGAATCCCGGCTCCACTACCCGCAGTAAGGAGGATAGCATGAAATTAGGAATTATCGGTGCCATGGCGGTGGAAGTGGAAACCCTGAAGGAGGCCATGGAATCCCTGCAGGTTTCCCACCGCTGCGGAATGGAGTTTTTTGACGGAAAACTCTGCGGACTGGACGCGGTTGTGGTTCAGTCCGGTGTCGGGAAGGTCAATGCGGCTCTGTGTGTGCAGGTGCTGGCGGACTGCTATGACGTGACCCATGTTCTGAACACCGGCATCGCCGGTTCTCTGTGTGCCGAGCTGGACATCGGAGACTTGGTGGTCAGCCGGGATGCCATGTATCACGATATGGATGTGCGGGTTTTCGGTTATCCGGCAGGTCAGGTCCCCGGAACGGAGAGTCCCCAGTTTTCGGCGGACCCGATGCTCATTGAGCAGGCACAGGCTGCGGCAGAGCGGATTCATGCCGGCCATGTCCGGATTGGCAGAGTGGCCTCCGGTGACCAGTTTATCTGCACTCCGGAGCAGAAGGAGGCAATCATCTCCCTGACCGGTGCGCTGTGCACCGAGATGGAGGGCGCTGCCATCGCCCATGCGGCCTGGAAAAACCATCTCCCCTTTGTGATCATCCGCGCCATCTCCGACAAGGCAGACAACAGCGCGGAAATGGATTATCCCACCTTCGAAGCCCAGGCGGCACAGCATTGCGCCAGGGTCACCATGATGGTGGCTGCGCGGCTGGCGGAGACAAACGAAGAAAAATCGGCGGCAGAACTTCCTGCCATACAGAAATAAGGAGGCAAATATGAGATTTTCCGAGATTCCCTATCGGCGGGCGGATCTTGCCGCATGGAAAACACTGGTGGAGGACCTGACGGCCCGGTTTCTGGCTGCCGACACCTTTGAGGAGGCGGATGCGGTTTACCGGGAGGCGCAGACCTCTCAGGAAGAGTACGACACTATGGTTACCCTGGCGAGAATTCGCCGGGACATTGACACCCGGGATCCCTTCTACGACGGGGAGGTCGAGTATTACGATCAGGAAATGCCCAACCTGCAGGGGTCTTTCCAGGCATGGACAGATGCCACGCTGCACACACCCTTCCGGAAGGAGCTGGAGGAGAAATACGGATCTGTGCCGTTTTTGAATGCGGAAATCGAGGCCAGAACCTTTAAGCCGGAGATCGTGGAGGAATTGCAGAAAGAAAATGCCCTGTGCAGCCGCTACTCCAAGCTGATCGCTTCCGCCCAGATCCCCTTCCGGGGAGAGGTATACACGCTGAGTCAGCTTTCCCCCTGGAAGCAGAACCCGGACGATGAGATCCGGAAGGAAGCCTGGGTGGCAGAGGGCAACTGGTACAACGGGCACAGTGCGGAGCTGGACGAGATCTACGATGAGCTGGTGAAGGTCCGGGACACCATGGGCAGAAAAATGGGCGGCGACGGCTATACCCGGCTGGGCTATGACAGAATGGGCCGCAACTGCTACGGCGCGGAGGACGTGGAGAAGTTCCGCATAGCTGTCCAGCGCCACGTGGTGCCCCTGGCAAAGAAGCTGTACCAGCGCCAGGCCCGGCAGCAGGGAAGGGACTTCCCTCTGAACTTTGCGGACAAGGACCTGGCATTCCGGTCCGGCAATCCCAAACCTGTCGGCACACCGGAGGAGATTCTGAAAATGGGCACCCGGTTTTATTCCGAGCTGAGCCCGGAGACCGAGGTATTCTGGAATTTTATGCGGGAGCATGAGATGATGGATGTGGAGAGCAGGCCCGGCAAGGCAGGCGGCGGCTACTGCACCCGGATCGCCTCCATGCACAGCCCCTTCATTTTCGCCAATTTCAACGGAACCTCCCATGATGTGGAAGTGGTGACCCACGAGGCCGGCCATGCCTTCGCAGGATTCCTGAACCGGGACCGGATCCCGGATTCCACCATCTGGCCCACGCTGGAGGGCTGTGAGGTCCACTCCATGTCCATGGAGTTTTTCGCATGGCCCTGGGCCGAGGGATTTTTCGGAGAGGATGCCCGGAAATTCCGCTACAATCATCTGAAGGGTGCGCTGGTATTCCTGCCGTACGGCACGATGGTGGACCATTTCCAGCATGTGATTTACGAGCACCCGGATTTCTCTCCGGAGGAGCGCCATCAGGTGTGGAGAGAGCTTCTGGGCATCTATATGCCCTGGGTGAAGCCCGGCGAGATCCCCTTCTACGGAGACGGCAAGGGCTGGCAGAGACAGAGCCATATTTATGCAAGACCCTTCTACTACATTGACTACTGCCTGGCACAGACGGTTGCCCTGGACTTCTGGTCCAGAATGCAGAAGGATCCCAAGGCCGCCTTTGAGACCTATCTGAAGTATACCCGCCTGGGCGGCACCCTGACCTTTACGGACCTTCTGAAGGAGGCGGGGCTGGGGGATCCCTTTGACGAGGAGACCCTCTGCCGGGTATGCCGGGACGCGGACCGGTACCTGGAAAACTACGACCTGACCGGAATCGTATAAAAGAACCCCATCCCACAGGACCATGCCTGACGGCACGGATCCCGGGGATGGGGATTTTCAGGATTTGCTTTCCAACCGGTCGAAGGTGTGGATCCAGTCCGCTTTGAAAAAGCAGATCAGAAACACGATGGAACTGCAGGTCCAGGTGATGGGGTAGGCGAAGGATATGGTCTCCAGACGGTTTACCACCTGCAGGGCAAGGGAGATGTAGGATACCCGGATCACACACCAACACCCCAGCATGGTGAACATGGGCACCGTGGCCTTCCCGGAGCCGCGCATGATGCCTGCGATGCAGTGGGAGAAAGCCAGAAGGAAGTAGAACAGGCTGATGGCACGCATATGCCGGGTACCGAAATCCACCACGGCGGGGGCGGAATTGAACACCGAGATCAGCATGGGAGCAAACAGCCAGGCCAGAATGCCGATGAGCTCTGCGCTGATGCAGGAGCAGAGAATGCCAAACCGGACACCGGATTTCACCCGGTCATATTTGTGGGCGCCCAGATTTTGCCCCACAAAGGTGGACAACGCCTGGGCAAAGCAGGTAATGGGAAGAAAGGCGAAGCCCTCGATCTTGGAATAGGCTCCGCAGCCTGCCATGGCTTCCTTGCCGAAGCTGTTGATGCTGGCCTGCACCACCACGTTGGCAATGGCGATGACGGAATTTTGTATGCCGGAGGGCAGACCGAAACGGATGATGCCGGTCAGACTCTCCTTGTGGAAGGAGACCTCCCGGAGACAGAGCCTGTAGGGGGCATCCACCCGCAGGAGCTTTACAAAGCAGAGCAGGGCGCTGATACCCTGGGAAACAGTGGTGGCCAGAGCGGCTGCCCAGACTCCCAGGCGGAAGACACCTACCAGGATCAGGTCCAGCACCACGTTGATGAGGGAGGAGCAGATCAGGTAATACAGGGGATGCCGGCTGTCGCCTACGGCGTGGAGGATCCCCACAAAGATATTGTACATTACGGTGAACAGGGCACCGTAGAAATAGAAACGGAAATAGGAAACGGATTGGGGCATTACCTCTGCCGGGGTGCCCATCCAGCCCAGAATCGTGGGAGTAAAGGCCACGCCCAGAACCGTCAGCGTAATGCCGGCGGCGAGGCCGAAGGCGATGTCCGTGTGAATCGCCCGGCGCATGGCGGCATAGTCCCGGGCACCGTAGTATCGGGCGATGATGACGCCGGCACCCATTGCCACGCCGTTGAAGAATCCCACCATCATGAAGATCAGGCTTCCGGAGGAACTGACCGCCGCCAGGGCGTTGTCTCCCAAAAAGTTCCCCACGACAAGAGAGTCAAAGGTGTTATAGAGCTGCTGAAAAACATTGCCCAGAAGCACCGGGAACGCAAAGAGGAGAATCTTTTTCCGGATGCTTCCTTCTGTCAGATTGTTGCGGCGGATATCCACGCCGAATACACTTCCTTCCATGGGTTCGCTGCAAGCGCAGCATATGTGTGATACAGTAAACGGTCAAAAGTCAAGTACACAGATGTCAGATTCCGCTGTTATCTGCAGCCTGCTTCATGGAAAGGCTGATGCGGCGGCGCTTTTCGTCCACCTCCAGCACCATCACGTCCACCACGTCGCCCACCTTCACCACCTGACTGGGGTGGGAGATCCGGCGATTGCAGACCTGGGAGATGTGGACCAGCCCATCCTGGTGAACGCCGATGTCTACGAATACGCCGAAATCGATCACGTTCCGTACGGTGCCTGCCAGCTTCATGCCGGGCTTCAGGTCCTTAAGCTCCAGCACATCCTTCCGAAGAATGGGAGGGGGAAGCTCCTCCCGGGGATCCCGGCCGGGCTTACTCAGCTCCCTGGCAATGTCCTGAAGAGTCAACTCTCCCACACCGCATTCTGCCGCAGCCTTTTCGCTGCCGTAGCGGGCCAGAGCGTCCGGCAGATCCGCCAGGGAATCCTTGGGGCTCCTGCCCAGCAGCTTCAGCAGGGATCGGGCTGCCTGGTAGGACTCGGGGTGGACGCCGGTGTGGTCCAGAAGCTCACGGCTTTCCGGGATGCGGAGGAAGCCTGCGCACTGTTCGTAGGCTTTGGGTCCCAGCTTGGGGACTTTTTTCAGTTGCGCCCGGCCGGTAAAGGGGCCGTTTTCCTCCCGGTAAGCCACGATGTTTTTGGCAGTGACGGCGGTGAGTCCGGATACCTGCCGGAGAAGACTGACGGAGGCGGTGTTCACGTCCACCCCCACCGCATTGACGCAGTCCTCCACAACGCCGTTGAGGGCGGTGTCCAGCTCCTTCTGAGGGCAGTCATGCTGGTACTGTCCTACGCCGATGGCTTTGGGGTCGATTTTCACCAGCTCGGAAAGAGGATCCTGGAGCCGCCGGGCGATGGAAACGGCAGAACGGAGGTTCACATCGTAATCCGGGAATTCCTCGGCTGCCAGGGGAGAGGCGGAATAGACGGAGGCACCGGCCTCGTTTACGATCATATACGAGGCTTCGGGGAAGTCCTGCAGAAGCTCCACGGTCATGGCTTCCGTTTCCCGGGAGGCGGTGCCGTTGCCGACGGCGATGTGCCGGACGCCGTGACGCCGCATCAGCCCGGAAAGCAGGGAGATTGCCTCCTGCTTTTTCTTCTGGCTGAAGGTGGGGTAGACCACGGCGGTGTCCAGCACCTTTCCGGTGGCATCCACCACGGCCACCTTGCAGCCGTTGCGGTAGCCGGGATCCAGTCCCATGGTGACAAATCCCTTGACGGGAGGCTGCAGAAGCAGGGGCTTCAGGTTTACCGCGAAGTTCCGGATGGCTCCCTGGCCGGCCCGCTGGGTCAGCTCGCTGCGGATCTCCCGCTGCATGGAGGGGAAGATCAGACGGTCATAGGCATCTTCCGCGGCGGCGCGGACAAAGGCGGATACCTGAGCCGTGGGTTTCAGCGCGGCCCGGCAGACCACCGCAGGACCCTCGTTTCCGGGCAGACAGACGGTGACTTTCAGCTTCTCTTCCTTTTCTCCCCGGTTGATTGCCAGGATCTGGTGATCCTGCAGCCGGGAAATGGGACAGGAGAAATCGGCGTACAGGCGGTAAACCGAATCCTCTTCTTCCGATGCGGCCTTACAGGTCAGCGTGCCCTGGCGCCGGAGCAGCTCCCGCAGGCTTTTCCGAATGGCGGGATCGTCGGAGAGGGCTTCGGCCAGGATGTCCGATGCCCCGGCAAGGGCATCCTCCACGGTGTCCACGCCCTTTTCGGGGTTCACAAAGTCCATTGCCAGGGTCCGGGGATCCCGTCCGTCCTGTGCGTTGAGCGCATCGGCCAGGGGCTCCAGCCCTTTTTCCCTGGCAACAGATGCCCGGGTGCGGCGTTTTTGCTTATAGGGACGGTACAGGTCCTCTACTTCGGACAGAGTGGCGGCGCCGGCAATGGCGTCGGCAAGCTCTTTGGTCAGCTTACCCTGACTTTCAATGGCGGAGGAGACCTCATCTCTGCGCTGCTGCAGGCTGCGCAGATAGGACAGTCTCGTCTCTAAATTTCTCAGGGTGGTGTCGTCCATGGCTCCGTGCATTTCCTTCCGGTAGCGGGCGATGAACGGAATGGTGTTTCCCTCGTCAAGAAGGGAGATCACATTTTCCACATATTCCTGTTTTTTATCCAGTTCCCGGGATAAAATCTGACTGATCGATTCCATGGCATTCTCCTTATTGGTTCAGTCTCTCCATTATAGCACAAAAACGGAAAAAGAAAAGATTCGTTGCAATTCTATTTTTCCTCTGGTATAATACGGGTAGTTTTTGGAAAGAGAGGGAATACTATGGCCAAACGGAAATGGGGCGACCGAAAGGACGCGAAGCTGCTGCGGGATCTGCCTGCGCTGAATCTGATCATGCCCGGCATCATGCCCAACAGGGCGGACAACGAGGCGTTTATCAGCTTTGATCTGGATCTTCGCCCTCTGGATGCCTATCTTGCAGAGAAAAACAAGGGAAAGGCAGAGGACAAGCTGACGTATTTCCAGTTGATTGCCGCCGCCGTGGGGAAGTGCTTCATCCTGCGGCCCAAAATGAACCGCTTTATCTGCAATAACCGGGTCTATGAGAAAAACGATGTGACCGTTGCCTTTGTGGTGAAGAAAAAGTTTGAAGACAAGGCGGAGGAGGGGCTGGCTTATCTGGTATATGACCCCGACGAGACCATTGACTCCTTCCACGAAAAGATCACCCGGGTGATCCATACCACCCGCCGGGAGAAAAACAGCGACACCTCCACTGATGCCATGGAAGTGCTGAAGAAAATGCCCCATTTTATGCGGATGGCCATTGTCAAGGGGACCCTTTGGCTGGACAAGCACGGCTGGGCTCCGGAAATGCTCATCGGATCGGACCCCAACCATGCATCCATTTTCCTTTCCAATCTGGGCTCCATCGGTCTGGAGTGCGGATACCATCACCTGGTCAACTGGGGCACCAATTCCTGCTTCATCGTCATCGGAAAGAAGTATATGAAGAAGGAATACGACTCGGAGGGCAGGGAAGATATCCATCCGGTGGTACCCGTGGGGATCACTCTGGACGAGAGAATTGCCGACGGATACTATTACTCCGGTTCCGTTGCCCTGGTCAAGGAACTGCTTGCCCATCCGGAGCTGCTGGAGAAGCCGGCCTCCGCAGAAGTGGAGTATTCCATCCGGCGATGATGCATATTTTTTTCACCCCCGGGAATCCTGTTCCCGGGGGTGTATTTTATGACGGAAAAGGAATATGGGAAGCTGGTAGAACAGTGCAGCCCCAAATCCACATTGTGCAAGGACCTTTGGAATGCGTTTTGGATCGGCGGTCTGATCTGTGTGCTGGGACAGCTCATCCAAAACGGATATCTCAGCCTGAAAATGGACACGGAAAGCGCGGGGGCGGCCACTTCCATGACGCTGGTAGCCATTTCGGCTCTGCTGACCGGCCTGAGCCTGTACGACGATATTGCCAAAATCGGCGGCGCGGGCACGCTGGTCCCCATTACCGGATTTGCCAACGCCATTTCGGCGCCGGCGGTGGAGTTCCGCACAGAGGGCTTCATTCTGGGCGTGGGTGCGAAGATGTTTACCATCGCCGGCCCAGTCATCGTCTACGGCACTGTGGCAAGTGTGGTTTATGGGGTTATATATTGGTTTACGACATTGTTTTAAACAAAAACCGCACCAATTTCTTGGTGCGGTTTACCACTTAACCTGCTATTGAAGATGCAATGATGACGGAAATGAATGCTATCACAAAAGAACCAAATTCTGTTGTTCCCCAGAAGTCAATTACTTGCACTTCCTCTGATTTGCACGATAACCGATCTTTCATATTCCAAAGTATAATGCTTGAAATAATCATATGGAGAGCCAGCGGGATAATGCCGATGATTAACCAATCGGTAAAAAAGGCGCAGATGATATTTAGGGCAAAATATGTCGAGTGTATGATGGTTGTTATTTTGAAATAATCTTTGATAATTCTCGCTTTGCGATTTTCGAAAACAACAGTTTTCTTTACTGCGTTATAATCTTTTTTCTTTTCTAAAAATATACTTATGCCAATACCAATCGCA
>JAQXVF010000021.1 GCA_029224785.1 Bacillota bacterium | reverse complement strand
TTCACCGAGATTCTGACAGGAAATGTACATCTTTCCGCCTAATATATAAAGAGACGTTTCATTTTCGATGGTTTCCGGCAGGATGATTCTCGTTTCTCCGTTTTCCTGTTTCTCTTCTTTCCAGAAAGAAGCCGGAGAATGCGGTTTCGTTTCAGAAGGTTCTGCCTGTGTGTCTGCCGTAGGGGCGGTTGTATCTTCTGTTGTCGGTGTGACGGGAACTGTGGTTTCGGAAGCGGAGGCAGGGGCTGACGGTGCAGAGGAAGCTGACGATTCTGTGGTTGCCGAAGGATTATTTTGCCCGGAGCATCCTGCCAGCAAAATCAAAGCGAATGTCAGAGCAAGCAGTTTTTTCATAACACATCCCCCTTTTGGAGTTCATTATAATGTATATCAGGGAAGAAGTGTGAACAAATTAAGAATTTCTGCTTTAGGACTTGCTTTTTGCCGGAACTGCGCTATAATACGTTTAGCACTCATAGGTATCGAGTGCTAAGATGATAAAAGGATGTGTAATTATGGAAAAACATCAATTTAAGGCAGAATCGCAGAGACTGTTGGACTTGATGATTCACTCTATTTATACCCACCAGGAGATCTTCCTTCGGGAGATTATCTCCAACGCCTCCGATGCCATTGACAAGCTGGCATACACGGCCCTGACCGATGACAAGGTGGGCCTGAGTCGGGGAGACTTTGCCATCACCCTGTCCGTGGACAAGGATGCCCGCCGTCTGACGGTGTCCGACAACGGCATCGGCATGGACCGGCAGGAGATGGAGGAGAACCTGGGCACCATCTGCAAGTCCGGCTCCCTGGGCTTCAAGCAGGCCATGGAAAAGCAGGAGGATATCGACATCATCGGTCAGTTCGGTGTGGGCTTCTATTCTGCGTTCATGGTGGCGGACTCTGTCAGTGTGATTTCGAAGAAATATGGCTCCGAGCAGGCCTACCTGTGGACTTCCAACGGCTCCGACGGGTACACCATGGAGGAGACCACCCGGGATGCTGCCGGTACGGATATCATCATGACCCTGAAAGCGGATACCGAGGACGAAAAGTACAGCGAGTTCCTGGAAGAGTATAAGCTTCGGGAGCTGGTGCACAAATACTCCGATTATATCCGTTACCCCATCCGTATGATGGTCACCAAGAGCCGTCTGAAGGAAGACTGCCCCGAGGACAAGCCGGAGTATGAGAGCTATCAGGATTGGGATACGCTGAACTCCATGGTGCCGCTGTGGCAGAAGAACCCCAAGGAGGTTGGGGAGGAGGAGTATGAGCGCTTCTACCGGGAGAAATTCTACGATTTCAACAAGCCCCTGCGGACCATTCATATGAACGCGGAAGGAACGGTGTCCTTCAGGGCGCTGCTGTTTATCCCGGGCAAGGCGCCTTACGATTTTTATACCAAGGACTACAAACAAGGCCTGCAGCTCTATTCCTCCGGCGTGATGATTATGGACAATTGCGAGGAGCTGCTGCCGGAGCATTTCCGCTTTGTGCGGGGCGTGGTGGACTCTCAGGATCTTTCCCTGAACATCAGCCGTGAGATGCTGCAGCACAACCGCCAGGTCAGCATCATTGCCCGGAACATCGAAAAGAAGATCAAAAGCGAATTGCTGTCCATGCTGGAAAATGACCGGGAGAAGTATCTGCAGTTCTATGAAGCCTTCGGCAGACAGGTGAAGTACGGATGCGTGGGAGACTACGGCGCTCACAAGGATGCCTGCCAGGACCTGCTGCTGTTCTACTCCAACCGCCAGCAGAAGCTCATCACGCTGAAGGAGTATGTGGATTCCATGGCAGAGGGCCAGGAGAAGATCTACTATGCGCCCGGCGAAAGCGCAGACCGTCTGTCCAAGCTGCCTCAGGTGACTGCGTTGGACGGAAAGGGATACGATGTGCTGCTCTTTGGCGATGAGGTGGATGAATTTGTCCCCCAGACCCTGATGACCTACGGGGAGAAGAAGTTCTGCAACGTGGTGACCGAGGATCTGGAGCTTCAATCCGAGGAAGAGAAGAAGGAAATGGATGCCAAGGCAGAAGAGATGAAGAGCCTTCTGACCTTTGTCAAGGACACTCTGGGAGATCTGGTAAAGGAAGTCCGGCTTTCTGCCAACCTGGGTGCCTTTGCCGCCTGCATGACACCGGATGCCGGAATGAGTTTCGAAATGGAGAAGTATATGAAGCGGGTGAATCCGGATATGGCCTTCCCTGTGGGCCGGATCCTGGAGCTGAATGCGGATCACGAAGCGGTAACGGCCATGGAAGAGGCCATGGTTTCCGATCCGGAGAAGGCGGCAGACTATGCCCGGCTTCTCTACGGCCAGGCGGAGCTGATGGCAGATCTGCCGCTGGAGGATCCGGCGGCCTACACCGCGCTGGTTTGCAAGCTGATGAAATAAAAGGAACCACAGCTTTTTGATTGAAAAAAACGGAAAGCTGTGGTACACTTTCAGAAAAAGGAGGTGCCGCCATGAATCAAGTGTGGTATTACAGCACGATATACGGACCCGAGATCATCACAAGAATTGTATCCGCCCTGTTTGCCTTTGGCGGGCTGTGGGGGCTGATCCGCTATCTTCTCTATAGCATCGGCCTGTATTCCCTTGCCCGCCGCAGAGGAATCCACAAAAGCTGGATGGCATGGATCCCGGTGCTGAACCGGTGGGTGCTGGGCTGCGTGTCGGATCAGTACCGTTACATCGCCCGGGCAGAGAACAAAAACAGAAGGAAAATCCTTTTGTGGGAGGAGATCCTGTGCCTCGTCCTATCTGCAGTCATGTTCGTCTGTACGGGGATCCTGATCGCCGGCGGCATCGTCAATGCCCTGCGGAATGATACCCTTTTCCTGACGCCGGACAATGCGATCTGTTTCCAGATCCTTTTCTGCGCGTTTGCTGCACGGACGGTGCTGGCAGTGGCGAAGACTGTGCTGACCTATATGTGCTGCTACGACCTGTACCTTTCCTGCGTACCTGCCGATGCGGTGGTACTGCTGGTGCTTTCCGTCCTGTTTACATTCCTGACCCCGATTTTTGTGTTTGCCCTGCGCAGCAAGGATGGCGGAATGCCGCCCCGGCAGGGTGAAGGCATTCCCGGCAGACCTCAGTGGCACCCGGTGGGAGACAATCAAGATAACTAAGGAAAAAGGACTGCGCGGCTGCGCAGTCCTTTTTCGACAGTCTGAGGCAAATGCAGATGCATTTGCCTGTTTTTCAGCATTGGACAGGGAAAGTGCAGCGGAAATCCGCCCACTTTCCGTATTCGCTTTCGGCGTGAAGCTCGGCGTGATGGTGCAGGGCGATCTCCATGGCGATGGAAAGGCCGAGACCATAGTTTCCGGTCTTGCGGCTGCGGTCTTTGTCCACACGGTAGAACCGGTCAAAGATCCGCTCCAGCTCCCCGGGGGCGATGCCGATGCCGGTGTTCAGAACGCTGAGCACCGCTTTTTTATGCTGCTGGGTCAGCGTGATGCGGATGGTGCCGCCTTCGTCACCGTACTCGATGGCGTTGCTCAGCAGAATGCCCACCAACTGGCAGATCTCCGACGGGTTACCCCGGAGGGAAATTCCAGGCGCAACCTGCATTTCCATGGAGATCCTTCGCTCGAAAGCCAGGGATTCAAAGGGAAGGGCGGCGCCTTCCACGGTCTCACTCAGGTCAAAATCGGAGTGAACGTCCCGGTTTTCCCGATCATCCATCTGGGTCAGCAGCATCAGATTCCGGATCAGATCGTCCATTCGGACGGTCTCCTGGCGGATGTAGGAGAGCCAGCGGTTCTCTCCCACCTCATTCTGAAGCACATCGGCGTTGGCGCTGATGACGGCCACCGGGGTTTTCAGCTCATGCCCGGCATCGGAGATGAACTGCCGCTGCTTTTGGAAAGCGTCTGCAATGGGAGCGGTCATCCGCCGGACCATCCAGATGCTTAAAAACAGCAGCAGCACCCAGGCGGCGGCACAGGAGACAGCCGTGACCATCAGGGTCACAAGCAGATTGTGAAAACTGATGCTGTTGTCCTGGATCAGGAGGATGGAATGGTTCGGGAAGGTCCGGTAGAGGTAATAGGATTGGTTGTAAATGCCGAATTCCTGCCCTTTCTCCGAAACGGCAGCCTGAAATTCCAGTACGTCGACGGCTTCATAGTACCCGGTCCGGTTGCTGTTCCAGAAGAGGAGTTCCCCATTTTCGTTGAAAACCGCCTCCAGGAAAAACGCGGCAGATTCGCCGTCCTTTTTCCGGTTTCCGCCGGTCTTCTCCTCGTTTCCCGGTTTTCGATCGATTTGTCCCGAGGGGGCTGCAGGATTCAGGTCCACAGCCTTGTGGAGGAGGGTGTTTTTCACATCCCGGTATTCCCGTATGAAGGGCACAATGCTGATGAGAAGCAGCAGAACCAGGATGATCAGTGTGATGTAGAACATGATGGCTGCAACCATTTTCTTTTTCAGTTTCTGAATCATGGCTGTACCTCAACGGAGTATCCCAGCCCCCGGGTGGATCGAATGGTAACCCGGGAACCGATATGGGACAGTTTTTTGCGCACGAAGGAGACGTAAACCTCCAAATTGTTGTATTCGACGCTGCTTTCCAATCCCCATATCCGGTCCAACAGGGTGTCCTTCGGGACGATGTTTCCTTTTTCGGCCATCAGGATCTGCAAAAGGTGCAGCTCTTTGGCGCTGACGCGGATGCTTTTCCCGGTGGCGGAGCAGGAAACACAGCCCTGGGATGCCTGCAGCACCAGGTCACCGAACTGGGGATCGTCCTCCCGGAGCGCATCGGGCCGTCGAAGCACTGCCCGCAGACAGGCCAGAAGCTCCCGGGTGGCAAAGGGCTTGGTCAGGTAATAATCCGCGCCGGAATCCAGGCCCTCAACCCGGTCATCCAGAGAGGAACGGGCGGTCAGCAGGATCACGGGGGTCCGGATCTTCTCGGCACGGAGCTGCTGCAGCACGGAAATCCCGTCCATCTTCGGCAGCATCACATCCAGGATCACCGCGTCGTAAGTGCCGGTCAGAGCTTCGAACAGACCGCTTTCTCCGTCGTAGACGGCCATGACGGAGTAGCTGTTGACCTTCAGCATATGCACAAGGGCATCAGATAGTCCCACTTCGTCTTCCACAAGCAAAATCCGCATAGAATCACCTCCCCACCAAGGATACGATAGAAAGCTGAAAAGAAGATGGAATCCTACTTCTCCAATTCCCCGTGCCAGGAGAGAATGCCGCCGATGTTGCGGACCTCATCGAAGCCCATGTCCGTCAGGATTTCGGAAGCCATGCGGCTCCGGTTCCCGCTGCGGCAGTACACAAACAGCGGCGTATCCGGATTGTCAACGGGAGCATCGCCTGCCTGGATCCGGGAAAGGGGAAAGTGGATGCTTCCGGGAATATGGCCCTCAGCATATTCTTCCGGAGTGCGTACATCCAGAAGACAGGCGCCTGGGGTGTTTTGGTACAGAGCCACGCCGCGCTGGATTTCGGTGGCGGCAAATCCGGGTTTTCCGTTCATGGGGATCCTTCTTTCCTCATAGATTCGCTTTGGTAAGGGTCAGACCGGGGTTGTCGGAGCAAAGTGCGCCATCCCTGCAGCAGATGTGGGAGAAATGGGCAGGGTCAGTATAGTTTGTGGTAAATCCGTCGTCCTGATACAGCGCATATTCCCCGTCACCGAAGCAGAACACCTTCAGATCGGAAAGGTTCAGCCGGTCTGTGCAGGAGGCGGGGGCGCAGCAGGGCAGCAGCCGGTTTTTCCGCAGGAAGAAGATCATTTCCTTCAGACCGCAGGGCACATAGTGGTGGCCGGCCGGTAGAACCTGGGTGTCGAAATCCTCCATGCTGCGCATCCGGATTAGCAGCATTTCCTCGGGAAGATATACATAGCGTCCCACGGCATTCTGGGTGTAAACCGGGGCAATCATGATGCTGTCTCCCACCAGAAGCTGGTCCTCGGTGTGGGCGGCATGGTCGTCCTCCGGGAATTCCAGAGCCAGAGGCCGGAAATAGCATTCGTCACCCAGGGCGGCCTTGACAAATTCACTGTACAGGTAGGGAAGCAGACCGTAGCGAATGCCGATCAGATCTGCAAAGGCCTTGGGATCGGAGAACAGGAAGGGCTCCTGGTCCCGCTTTCCTCCGTTGTGGTTGCGCATCAGAGGGGTGAAGATGCCAAGCTGGATCCATCGCATCAGCAGGTCCTCAGTGGTGTTGTCACCGAAGCCGCCGATGTCGCAGCCGCAGTAGAGATAGCCGCACATATTCAGTCCGGGCATCTGCTGCAGACACAGCAGGATGTGGCTCCACCAGGCGTGGTTGTCGCCGGTCCAGATGCCGCCGCTGCGGTGACTGCCGATGAAGGAGGACCGGGAGAACAGCAGCAGCCGCTTGTCCGGTTCCATCTCCCGGAAGGCATCTCCGGCCGCCCGGGTCATATTGTAGCCGTAGAGGTTATGTACCTGCTCGTGAGGAATCCGCTTGCCGTCAACGCTGTGGCAGAAGAGCTTGTAAGAGCATTCCGTGTCCACGGCACTGCGGAGCGCGGTCTGGAACTGGAGGAAATCCTCAAAGACCATACCCCGGGTGCCCTTGTAGAGGCTGATACGGTCCACGGCATCGGTGATCTGCTCCGGGGTGTAGAAGATGGCAGGCTCGTTCATGTCGTTCCAGAAGCCTTCGATGCCCATGTCCATCAGGATTTTGTACTTCTTTCCGAACCAGTCCCGGACCTCCGGGCGGAGAAAATCCGGGAAACAGGCCAGACCGGGCCAGACGGCACCGATGAAATCGCTTCCATCGGGCTTTTTGCAGAAGTAGCCTTTTTCCACACCCTCGTCGTAGACGGAATACCCCTCTTCCTGTTTGACGCCGGCATCAATGATGGGCACCAGGCGAATGCCGTCCCGCTTCATCTCCGCGGACAGGGCGGGCAGATCCATGGCATCGCGATTCACCGTGAAATCCTTATAGTGATCCATGTAGTCAATGTCCATGTAGATGGCATCCACAGGGATCCCGTTCTCCTGAAGACGGTCCCGGATCCGGCGGAAATCCTCCTCCGTTTTGTAGCCCCACCGACTCTGACCGTATCCCATGCCCCAAAGGGGAGGAATATAGCTTTGCCCAATCAGACCGCGGAACTCCTTAACCAGTTCCTTGGGGGTGCTGCCATCCAGCAGGTAGAAATCACTGTCTCCGTTGGGCAGGAGAATCCGCAGAGTGTGGATTTCGGAATAGCCCACGTCGTATTCCACGGTGCCGGGATTGTCAATAAACAGGGCAAATCCGGTGTTTTTCCGGAAAACCAGCAGAAAATTGTGGGCGGCGTAGAGACTCACCCGGGATTCCGTGTGAATGGCATCATCGGTGGCGTGACTGATATAGTGCCAGCCTCGCTTATTCATTCCCCGGACCTGCTCACCCAGACCGTAGACCAGCTCGTCATCTGCCATGGTATAGGTGAGGACCGGTCTGCCGTCAGGCAGACGGGAGTGGGTAAAATAGGGAAGCACACCCGGAGAAGCGGGAATCTCCCGGACCACGGACTCGGTGGGAAATGGATTTCCGGTTCTGTATTTGCGGATCATGGAAAAATCTCCTTTTATGGGTTAAAATATAGGAAATTATAGCATTATCCCCCATTGCAGTCAAGAGCGGCTGCCGCACCCGGAGGGAAGAATGCGCAGGTGTGACATTCCGTGGCAGCATCTACAGATTTGGGAGAGGAAAATCCCGGGAATATCGTTGCCAAACCCCGGCGGAGATGGTATAATCATCTTAGTATGCGTAATGATTTGCATCCGGTTTTCCCTGATTTCTCCCGTAGCAAATGCTGGGAGGCAATGGGGGAATCTGACGGCGAACGGAGGTCACTATGACGGATTTTCAGGAAAAGATGGAAGCGGCCCTTCCCGCATCCTGTTTGAAGTGGGACGAACCCATGAGCCTGCACACTTCCTTCCGCATCGGCGGGCCTGCCCGGGCGATGGTGTTCCCTACCACCCGGGAGGAACTGGCAAAGGCACTGCATTTGTCCGAAATATTGGACTGCAAATGTGCGATACTGGGAGCGGGAACCAATGTGCTTGCTCCGGATGAGGGGCTTTCCGGCATGGTGATCTGCCTGAAGGACGGTCTGAAGGGAATTGAGCGTACCGGCAAAACCCGGATTCGGGTAATGGCTGGCACCACCATGACCCAGGCGGCGGTGTATGCGGCGGAGCAGGGCCTTTCCGGCCTGGAGTTTGCCCACGGCATCCCCGGAACGGTAGGCGGCGGGGTGTATATGAACGCCGGAGCCTACGGCGGAGAGATCCGGGATATCTGCCGCCAGGTGGAGATCCTGTCTCCGGACGGACAGTTCCGGGTGCTGACCGGGGAGGAGATGCAGTTTTCCTACCGGCACAGCATTCTGGAGGACCGGGGCGGTATCGTGGTGTCCGCAGAATTTGAACTGACGGAAAAACCGAAAGAAGAGATCCGTCAAACCATGCGCAGTCTGATGGACAGGAGAAAGGCATCCCAGCCTCTGGAGCTTCCCTCTGCCGGATCCGCCTTTAAGCGCCCGGCAGGCGGCTACGCTGCGGCACTCATCGATCAGGCGGGTCTGAAGGGCTTTCAGGTAGGCGGCGCCGCCGTATCGGAAAAACACGCAGGATTTGTGGTCAATCTGGGCGGCGCCACCGCCGCAGATGTCCGCAGCCTTTTGGAGCAGGTTTCTCAACGGGTATATGCAAACTCCGGCATCCGACTGGAGCCGGAGGTGCGTATTTGGTAAAAGGAGCGTTTTATGTCTTACACGTTTTCGGCCGGAGCCAAGGCGGAAATCGCAAAGGTATTTCCTCAAAAGCGCTGCTGCGCCCTGGCGGAGGCATTCGGGATTCTGCTGTTCTGCAACAGCTTCGGAACCGACGGCATCCGGATCATAACGGAGAGCCGGGAGTTTGCCGCCATGCTGCCAAAGCTGTTCCGAAAAGCCTTTGATGTCTCCTTTGACCAGCAGCCGGATCCGGAGACACCGGGAAAGCTGGTTTTTCAGATTTTCGATCACCGAAAAATGGACAGGATTCTGGAAGACTGCGGATTTGACCGGGATTCTGTTATGGCAATGCATATCAACCTTCCCGTAGTAGAGGAGGAATGCTGTCGGGCGGCGTTTCTCCGGGGAGCTTTTCTGGCGGGAGGGTCGGTGACGGATCCTGCCAAGCATTACCAGATTGAAATCTCCACCACTCATGTCAGCGTGGCCAGGGAGAGCTACCTGCTGTTTCACGACATGATGGGGTTTTATCCCAAGATGACCACCCGTAACGGCACCCAGGTGCTGTATCTGAAGCAGAGCGAGCAAATCTCCGACCTTCTGACCTTCCTGGGGGCTCCTCTGGCGGCCATGGGCATCATGGAGGCCCGGCTGGAAAAGGAAATGAACAACCGGGTGAACCGCTGCTGCAACTGTGACGATGCCAATACCTCCAAAGTGGTGGAGGCGGCCCAGGAGCAATTGACGGCGATCCGTGTCCTTCAGGAAAAGGGGCTGGCGGACAGTCTGCCGGAGAAGCTCCGTCAGGCAATGGAGGCCCGGCTGCGGAATCCGGAAGCGTCTTTGACGGAACTGGCGGCCATGATGGAACCGCCCATCTCCAAGCCGGCCATGAACCACCGGCTGCAGAAACTGGTACAGCGATCGAAGGAGAACTGACCTATGAGCTTTGTACATCTTCATGTTCACACGGAGTTCAGCCTGCTGGACGGCGCCTGCCGCATCGGCAGCATGATGGACCGGGTGAAGGAAATCGGACAGGAAGCCATTGCCATTACGGATCACGGCGTCATGTACGGCTGCATTGATTTTTATAAAGCGGCCAAGGCGGCCGGGGTGAAGCCCATTCTGGGCTGCGAGGTCTATGTGACCCGCCGGAGGATGGAGGACCGGGTCCACGGCATCGACAACGACCCCTACCATCTGGTGCTGCTGTGCGAGAATATGACCGGCTACCGGAACCTGTGCTATCTGGTGTCCGAGGGCTTTGTCCACGGCTTTTACGGCAAGCCCCGGGTGGATCTTTCCCTGCTGCGGAAGCATCATGAGGGACTGATTGCCCTGTCTGCCTGCCTTGCCGGCGGCGTTGCCCAGTTCCTGATGGACGAGGACTACGAAAATGCGAAAAAATACGCCCTGACCCTTTCGGAGATCTTCGGACCGGAGCGTTTCTATCTGGAACTGCAGGATCACGACATTCCCCAGCAGGTGGGGGTGAATCAGGGAATCCAGCGCCTTTCCCGGGAGACGGGACTGCCCATGGTGGTGACCAATGACGCCCATTATCTCCGCCGGGAGGATGCCAAGCTGCAGGATGTGCTGCTGTGTATCCAGACAGGCAAAACCGTGGACGAGCCCAACCGCATGAAGTTCGCCACGGAGGAGTTTTACCTGAAAACCGAGGAGGAGCTGCGGCAGCGCTTCCCCAACTGTCCCCAGGCCTTCGACAACACGGTGAAGATCGCCGGGATGTGTAATGTGGAATTTCAGTTCCACCAGTATCATCTGCCGTCGTTTCCCATTCCGGAGGGCTTTACCAACGAGGAGTACTTCCGAAAGCTCTGTTACGACGGCTTTGCCCGGCGGTATCCGGAAGCCCCTGCGGAATACCGGCAGCGTCTGGATTATGAGATCGATGTGATCAGCCGCATGGGCTATGTGAACTACTACCTGATTGTCTGGGACTTTATCCGCTATGCCAAGGAGTCCGGGATCCCCGTAGGCCCGGGCAGAGGCTCCGGCGCTGCTTCCATCGCGGCATACTGTATGCACATCACGGAAGTGGATCCCATGAAATACGACCTGATCTTCGAACGGTTTCTCAATCCGGAACGGGTCAGTATGCCGGATTTTGACACGGATTTCTGCCAGGAACGCCGGGGAGAGGTCATTGATTATGTGGTGCGAAAATACGGCAAGGACCGGGTGGCACAGATCGTTACCTTCGGCACCATGGCTGCCCGGGGTGCCATCCGGGACGTGGGCCGCGCTCTGAGTTTTTCCTATGCGGAAACGGATGTGGTGGCCAAACTGGTGCCCAACACGCCCCATATCACCCTGGACGAGGCTCTGCGGGTGTCCCCCCAGCTAAAGCAGATGTACGATGAGGATCCCAGGGTCCGGACGCTGATCGATACGGCAAAGAGCCTGGAGGGGATGCCCAGAAACACCTCCACCCACGCGGCGGGGGTTGTGATTACCGCAGACCCGGTGTGTGATTACGTACCTCTTTCCCGGAACGACGATACCATCGTCACCCAGTACACCATGACTACCATCGAGGAGCTGGGACTTCTGAAGATGGATTTTCTGGGCCTGCGGAACCTGACGGTCATTGACGACGCGGAACAGGAGATCCGCCGGCAGAAGCCGGAGTTTTCCGTGGCGGAGATCCCTGACGACGACCCGGAGACCTTTGCCATGGTGGCGGAGGGAAAGACCCAGGGCGTTTTCCAGTTGGAAAGCACAGGCATGACCGGGGTGTGCGTCAGTATGAAGCCCACCTCCATTGAAGATTTTACCGCCGTGGTGGCTCTGTACCGCCCCGGCCCCATGGACTCAATCCCCAGATTCATCGAAAACAAGCTCCATCCGGAAAAGGTCACCTATCAGACCCCACTTCTGGAGCCAATCCTGAAGGTGACCTACGGATGCATCGTGTATCAGGAGCAGGTTATCCAGATCTTTCGCAGCCTGGGTGGGTATACCATGGGCCAGGCGGACAACATCCGGCGTGCCATCTCCAAGAAGAAGCAGAAGGTCATCGAATCGGAGCGGGCCGTTTTTGTCTACGGAGACAAGACTCAGGGGATTCCCGGCTGCATTGCCCGGGGCATTCCGGAGGACGTGGCTCACTCGCTTTACGATCAGATCGTGGATTTTGCCAACTATGCGTTCAACAAGGCCCATGCCGTTTGCTATGCGGTGGTGGCCTACCAGACTGCCTACCTCAAATGCCACTATCCCAAGCAGTATATGGCGGCTCTGATGACCTCGGTGCTGGATTCCGCTGCCAAGATCGCCGGATATATTGCCGAGTGCAAGGAAATGAATATCCGGGTGCTTCCGCCGGATCTGAACCATTCCGAGGACCACTTCATTGTGGAGGACGGCGCCATCCGGTTCGGACTGGGTGCGGTGAAAAACATCGGCCATGGTCTGATCCGTGCCATCACGGAAAAGCGGAAGGACGGCCCCTTCCGGTCGCTGGAGGATTTCCTGACCCGTATGGGGGAGGAAGACCTGAACAAGCGTGCCGTGGAAAACCTGATCAAGTGCGGCGCCATGGACTGCTTCGGCAACCACAGAAGCGAGCTGCTGGCGGTGTTCAATTCCATGATGGACAGCATTGCTTCCACCCGAAAGAAGAATCTGGAGGGTCAGATCGGCCTGTTTTCCCTGATGGATGCGGAGGACCAGTCGGTTTCCGTGCCCATTCCCAAACTACCGGAACTGAGCAGGGCAGAGAGAATGACCTTTGAGAAGGAGACCACCGGTCTGTATCTGTCCGGCCATCCCATGGATGACTACCGGCATCTGCTGAAGGGGACCCGGGTGATCCCCATCGGCAATCTGATGGCGGAGGACTGTCCCTATCAGGATGAGCAGATCCTCAGCGTGGCGGGGATCATCCAGTCCGTGAAGATGAAAACCACCAAAAACAACTCCATGATGGCCTATGTGACCCTGGAGGATGACACCGGCTCCATAGAGATGCTGGCCTTTTCCAGAACCATCAGCGAGCACGGCGGCTACCTGAAGGAGAACCAGGCGGTGGTGGTGGTGGGCAAGCTGTCTCTCCGGGATGACAAGGAGCCGCAGATGATCGTCAACCGGGTGCGGCCCATGTCCGACTATGAAAACGGCGGCGCGGAACCGGAGGAGCCTGAGCGGCCTGCCCAGCCCGTCTCCGGAACCCTGTATCTGCGGCTGCCGACCCAGGAAGGTCCCTTGTTCCGGAAGGTTCGGGCCATTTTGCAGATGTTCCCGGGGAAGGAAAAGACCGTGGTGTATTTTGAGGATACCAAAATCCGCCGGGGGACTGCCTGCAGCTTGTCCGGCAGGATGATCGCAGAGCTGCAAAATGTTCTGGGAACCGAAAATGTTGTGGTGAAATAGCTTTTCAAACCCCGGTTTTTATGCTATAATGACCGGATGAACAGTAAAAAGGGGGACGGGCATGAAGAAATATCTTGTGGGTTTTCTTGTTTGCCTCTTCCTGCTTCTCGGCGGGTGCAGCCTGAAAACCTATGACCAGCTTTACTGCCTGCCGGGAAGGTCGGCAGCCTACCGGAATCTCCAGGAAACCGTTTCCTGGGCCATGGACACCATGTCCTATTGTGCACCGCTGACGGGAGAAAACCAGCAGGCGGTTCAGTCTGCGGATCTGGACGGAGACGGGGAAGAGGAATACCTGGTTTTTGCCCGTTCCGTGACGGATCGGCCCCTGCAGATTCTGATTTTCCATCGTGACGGGGAAGATTTTTCCCTTTCCGGCAGGATCGAGGGCAGCGGCACCGCTTTTGACCGGGTGGAATACGCCCAGATCGACGGTGTTCCCGGTATGGAGCTGATCGTGGGCAGACAGGTCAGCGATCAGGTGCTGCGGAACCTTTCGGTGTACTCCTTTGCCGGAGGAAGCACCACATCCCTGCTCAGCGCGTCCTACCGGGAATTTGTGACGGTGGACCTGACGGACAGCGGCGCAAACGAGCTTTTGCTGCTGGGCAGATCGGAGGAGGAATTGACCTCCGGTGGGGCATTTCTGTACGGCTGTGAGGATGAGGGAATGTCCTTTTTGGGAAGCGTAGGACTGTCCGGCGGGGTGGAAGACGTGCGTCGGATCATCCCCGGGAAGCTGGAAGGCGGGAAGCCGGCTGTCTATGTGGCCAGTGCCGCAGGAGATGATGCCATCGTCACCGATGTGCTGGCGGTGGTAGGGCAGCGGTTTACAAACGTGTCTGCCTCTGCCGAGTCGGGAACCAGTGTCCGGACCCTGCGGAACCGTTTCGTGTATGCCACGGATATTGACGAGGATGGGGTGCTGGAGCTGCCGTCGCTGATCCCTATGGAGCCGCTGCAGAATGTGGAGAAGTGGGACCAGCAACTGATTTTGTGGTATTCCCTCCGGGAAGACGGCTCTGCCTGCGAGAAAATGGATACCTATTACAATGACCAGGACGGTTGGTACCTGTGCCTGGATCCCCGATGGGCCAGACGGTTGACCGTGATCCGGGAGGCATCCAGCTACCGATTTTTCATTTGGGATGAGAGATACAACAGCGCGGAGATGGTGTTCTCCGTGGAGGCGTTTTCCGGCTCTGACCGGGAAGAAAACGCCCTGTCTCAGAACCGCTTCCCCCTGTATCGGGGAGACACGGTGACCTATGCGGCAAGCCTGGGGGTTGCTTCCGTGCAATACGGCATTACCCAGGAAACACTGATCGGAAGCTTCCACCTGATCCGTCAGGACTGGATGACCGGAGAGATATAAGAGGGTGAATCAATGAAGAAAGTACTGATTTTGGAGGATGAAGTCAATATCCGCAGCTTTGTGGTAATCAACCTGGAGCGGGCGGGGTATCAGGCAATTGAAGCCGGCACCGGAGAGAGCGCCCTGCAGCGCCTGCAGGAGCATCCGGATATTGGGGTTGCCATCCTGGATATCATGCTGCCGGATATGGACGGGTTTGAGGTGTGTCGGCGGATCCGTGCCACCAACAAGAAGATCGGGGTGATCATGCTGACAGCAAGGACCCAGGAAATGGACAAGGTTACCGGCCTGATGACCGGTGCGGACGACTATGTGACCAAGCCCTTCTCTCCGGCAGAGCTGACTGCCCGGATTGACGCGCTGTACCGCCGCATCGGCGGAAACGAGAATGCGGTCAGCGAGCTTCTGACGCAGGGTGTGTTTGTAATGAATACCCGAAACCACACTCTGGAAAAGAACGGCAACCGGATCCGGCTGACCCAGGTGGAATATGCCATTTCCAAGCTGTTCATGCAGAATCCCGGACGGGCCCTTTCCCGGGAGGAGATCCTGGCGGCCGTGTGGGGCAAGGAGTACGAGGGAGAACTGAAGATCGTGGATGTGAACATCCGCCGCCTGCGGATCAAGATCGAAGACGATGCCACCAATCCCACCTACATCAAAACGGTTTGGGGTTACGGCTACAAGTGGGGCGCATAAGTGGCAGAAAAAACCGAAAAAAAGCGTGGAGGACTTCGGAGACGGTGGTTGCTGAACGCTGCCGGTGTGGTGCTTGCCATCGGCCTGGTCTGCGCAGCCGTGATCACCACGGTGTTTGCCATGTATTACTATTCCAATCTGGAGTCGGATATGCGATACCGTGCCAAAACCACCACGGAGTTCTTTGCGGAGTACCTGAATCAAAGCTACAACGAGTATTACCAGTCCTGCATCCAGTATGCAATGACCTTTGAAGCCCGCAATCAGATCGAGCTGCAGTTTATTAACAAGCAGGGGAAGATTGTGGCCTCTTCCTACGGCCCATGGGCAGGGGAATCCCCCACAACACCGGACATAGCCGACGCCATGGAGAGCCGGGGGATCAGCCGTTTTATGGGAAAGGACCCCTATACCGGCGAGCGGATCATGGCGGTGTCCAGTCCCATGATCTATACCAATGGTGAGGTGATCGGCGTTCTGCGCTATGTCACCTCCATTCGCCTGGTGGACAGGCAGATCTTCTGGATCATGTGCACCTGCCTGGGAGCCCTTGCGCTGATCGTTGCCATCGTGATCGTGTTTGCAAACCTTTTTATCCGGTCCATCATGAAGCAGGTGGAGGAGATCACGGAGAAGGCCAGGCGGATCGCAAACGGCAGCTACGGTGTCCAGATCCAGACCCCCTACCGGGATGAGATCGGTGAGCTGGCATCGACCATCAACGAGATGTCCGCGAAAATCAGCGAAAACGAGAAAATGCAGACGGAGTTTATCTCTTCTCTGTCTCACGAGCTTCGCACACCCCTGACGGCCATCACCGGATGGAGCGAGACCCTGCTGGCAGGGGACGAGCTAAACCGGGAGACCCGCCGCGGAATGCGGATCATCTGGCGGGAGGCCAAACGCCTGACCGAAATGGTGGTGGATCTTCTGGATTTCACCCGGATTCAGGGGGGAAGAATGACCCTGAACGTGGAAACGTCCGACATTCGGGGGGAGTTTGAAGACACAGTCTATATGTATAGCAGCCGGCTTGCCCAGGATGGGATCCATCTGGAGTATCTGGACAATGAGGATGAGATCCCGGAGATTCCCTGCGATCCCAAACGGATGCGGCAGGTGTTCCTGAATATTCTGGACAATGCGGCAAAACACGGTGAGGGGAAAAACATCGAAGCCTCCATTCATCTGGAGGGGGATTCGGTGGTGGTCCGGATCCGGGATTTCGGCCCGGGCATTCCGGAGGACGAACTGCCCCTGGTCAAAAAGAAGTTTTTCAAGGGCAGCTCCAAGGCCCGGGGTACCGGCATCGGGCTTGCGGTCTGCGATGAGATCGTGGAGATGCACGGCGGTACCCTGACATTGCAGAATGCGGAGGGCGGCGGCACCCTGGTGACGGTCTGCCTGCCGGTATCACAATAAAGAAGGAAACGATTCTATGTCAAAAGAGCAAAAAGCCTGTGAACGGTTCAAAACCAGCATCGGCGGCCAGGCGCTCATAGAGGGGATCCTCATGCGCGGCCCGGAAAAAGATGCCGTTGTCCTGCGGAAAGCGGGAGAACTGAACATAGAAGTGAAAGACCGGAAGATTCTTCCGGAGAAATCTGCGCTGAAGTGGCCGCTGATCCGGGGCGTGTACAATTTCTTCGACGCACAGGTTACCGGTGTCAAGGCGCTGATGCGGTCGGCAGATTTCTCGGAGGAGGAAGTGTCTCAGGAAAAGAGCAAGCTGGACACCTGGCTGGAAAAAAAGCTGGGCAGTGAGGGCTTTGAGAGGTTTCTAACCGGCTTTGCGGTGTTTTTCGGCATCGGACTGTCGGTGGTGCTGTTTTTTCTGTTGCCCATGGTGATCGGAAGCTTTTTTTACCGCTGGATCCAAAGCACCTTGGTGGTAAACCTCATTGAGGGCCTGGTTCGCATGGTGATTTTCGTGTGTTACATGCTTCTGATTTCCCGGATGTCGGAGATGAAGCGGCTGTTTTCTTACCATGGCGCCGAGCACAAGACCATCCGCTGCTACGAGGCAGGACTTCCTCTTACGCTGGAAAACGTCCGGCCCCAGACCTGTCTCCATCCCAGATGCGGTACCAGCTTTCTGCTGGTGGTGATGGTGTTGTCGATTTTCGTGTTTTCCGTTGCCTCTTCCGTGCTGCTGGGACTGGTGCCGGCTCTGGCGCAGATCCGGGGAACCTTCCTGTATAAGATTGTGATGATCCTCTTTAAACTGCTGCTCCTGCCGCTGGTGGTGGCGTTCAGTTATGAGGTGAACCGCTATGTGGGGCGCCACGACAATGCCCTGACCAGAATCGTGACGGCGCCGGGAATGTGGTTCCAGAATTTTACCACCAACGAGCCGGACGATTCCATGATCGAGGTGGGGATCGCAGCGCTGAAGGCGGTGCTCCCGGAGCAGGAGGGAGCAGACCAGTGGTAATAACCTACGGACAGCTTTGCATGAAAGCGAGAAAAGCCCTTCTCCGGACGGAAGACGAGCATATGGCCTCTATGCTGGCAAGAAACCTGGTTTGCCACTATTCCGGGAAAACCCCTGCGGAGTATCTGGCAAGTCGGGACCTGTTCACCTCGGAAAAAGTCATGGAACAGGTAGAGGAAGCGGTGGCCCGGCTGCAATTCGGAGAGCCGCTGCCTTACGTCATCGGACAGTGGGAGTTCTACGGTCTTACTCTGACGGTGACCCCTGCGGTCCTGATCCCCCGGGACGACACCTGTGCGGTGACGGAGCTGGCCATTCATCAGGGAATGTTCCTGGGAAAGAATCCCAGGATCCTGGATCTGTGCACCGGCTCCGGCTGCATCGGCATTGCCGTGGCAACCAAGCTGCCGGATGCCAGAGTGACCCTGGCGGATATTTCCCAGGAAGCGCTGGCTGTTGCAAAAAAGAATGTAACGTCCCATAAGCTCAGTGCCCGGGTCTCCTGTGTCCAGGCGGATGCACTGGGGGATCCGCCGCCGTACCTGGGAAAGTTCGACATGATCATCTCCAATCCCCCCTACGTCACCGGGAAAGAGATGGAGGAGCTTCCGGTCAGCGTCAAGAACTACGAGCCGCACCTTGCCCTGTACGGCGGCCCGGACGGACTGGATTTTTACCGAAACATTGTAAAAGAGTATTCCCGCCAGCTAAAGCCCGGAGGTCTGATGTGCTTTGAGTTCGGCATGGGGCAGGGAGATGCCGTGTGTGACCTGCTGACGGAGAACGGATACCGTATCCTTGAGCGCAAGCGCGACTACAACGACAGAGAACGGGCGGTCATTGCCCGGTTAACCAGAAAGGAAGATTGACATGGCCACAAAAAAAGCAAGCTATGAAGCCCCGACGCCTGCATCCGATAAGAAGAAAGCCCTGCAGACTGCCCTTGCGCAGATTGAAAAGAACTACGGAAAGGGCACCGTTATGCGTCTGGGAGACCGTCCGGAAATGAATGTGGAGGCCATCCCCACCGGCTCCATTGCCCTGGATGCGGCGCTGGGCATCGGCGGCGTCCCCAAGGGAAGAATCATTGAGATCTACGGACCGGAATCCTCCGGCAAGACCACGCTGGCTCTGCACATTCTTGCGGAGGCACAGAAGCGTGGCGGCGAGGTGGCTTTCGTGGATGCCGAGCACGCGCTGGATCCTGTGTATGCTGCGGCCTTGGGCGTGGACATTGCGAATATGCTGGTTTCCCAGCCGGATACCGGTGAGCAGGCCCTGGAGATCACCGATGCACTGGTGCGCTCCGGCGCCGTGGACGCTGTAGTGGTGGACTCGGTGGCAGCCTTGACACCCAGAGCCGAGATCGAAGGAGAGATGGGCGACACCTTCGTGGGCCTGCAGGCAAGACTGATGTCCCAGGCACTGCGAAAGCTGGCCGGCACCATTTCCAAGACCAACTGCGTGGTGATTTTCATCAATCAGCTTCGTATGAAGATCGGTGTCATGTACGGCAACCCGGAAACCACCACCGGCGGCAATGCCCTGAAGTTCTATGCCTCCGTCCGGCTGGATGTGCGCCGCGTGGAGTCCATTAAGGAAGGCGGCAATGTCGTTGGCTCCAAGACCCGGGTGAAGGTCGTGAAGAACAAGGTGGCGCCTCCCTTCAAGGAAGCCTATTTCGACATTCTCTACGGACAGGGAATCAGCAAGTGGAGCGAGCTTGTGGATATGGCGGTCCAGATGGACATCGTGCAGAAGAGCGGAAGCTGGTTCTCCATGGGTGACGAGCGGATCGGCCAGGGTAAGGACAGTGTCAAGACCTACCTCATGGAGAATCCGGAAATCGCCGAAAAGGTGGAGGCTCAGGTTCGGGAAAATCTTTGGAAAATGACCGGTGCCGACCGCGCCCCTGCCAAGGCGGCAGAGCGCCCCGTAGCCGTGACGGCAGACGATTTTGACGATGAGGATTGAGTCGGTATCTCCCAGGCCGGACCGGGCGGGGATGTTCCGGGTACAGGCGGAAACCGGTGAGGTGTTCCGCCTGTATCGCCAGACCATCGAGGACTTTTCCCTGTATCCCGGCCGGGAGCTTTCCCAGCCGGAGCTGGAGAAGCTGCGGGAAAGTGCCGGGCAGATGTCTGCCAAAATGCGGGCTGTTCGGATCATTTCCGCCTCCGGTGTCTCCAAAACGGAACTGAAAAGACGCCTGGAGCAAAAGGGAGAGGATCCGGAGCAGGCCGGTCAGGCGGTGCAGTGGCTGACGGAAATGGGCCTGCTGGACGACCGGAAGACCGCTGCCCAGATCGTGGAGCGGTGCATCGCCAGAGGCTACGGCATCAACCGCGCCAGGCAGGCTCTGTATGAAAAAAAGATCCCACAGAGATACTGGGAGGAAGTGCTGTCAGATTACCCTGATCAGCAGGAAAAAATTATCGCATTTCTGCAAAGCCGCCTTTCGGAGAATCCGGACGGAAAAGAGCGAAAGCGGGCAGTGGATGCACTGATGCGCCGTGGGTACAAGTGGAGCGAAATCCGCGGCGCCATGGCTGCCATGCGCATAGAAGAATGCGGGGAGGATTACGATGGCTAAAATTGGTTTTATTTCCCTGGGCTGCGCCAAAAACCAGGTGGACTGCGAACGCATGATGTATCGGCTGCAGGAAGCGGGCCACACGGTCTGTCCGGATGTGGCCGGGACGGATGTGGTGGTGGTCAACACCTGTGGGTTTATCGATTCGGCAAAGAAAGAGGCCATTGATGCGATCCTTCGGGCCGGCTATCTGAAGGAACAGGGCCTGGTGGGAAAGATCCTGGTAACGGGCTGCCTGTCCCAGAGGTATCAGCAGCAGGTCATGGAGGAAATGCCGGAGGTGGATGGTGTTCTGGGCACCGGAAGCTACACCCGGATTGTTGCTGCGGTGGAAGCCTTGCTGCAAGGGGATACATACAGCGAGTTTGGGGATATTGATGCACCGGAAGTGGAAACCGGCAGAATCCTGACCACGCCGGAGCACTATGCCTTCCTCAAGATCGCAGAGGGCTGCGATAACCATTGCGCCTACTGTGTGATTCCCTCTCTGCGGGGAAAATACCGCAGCCGCAGCATGGATGACGTGCTGTATGAGGCTCGTGTGTTGGCGGCCAACGGCGTGAAAGAGCTGATTGTCGTTGCTCAGGACACCAGCCGCTACGGCACGGATCTGCCGGAGAAGCGGCGGCTGCTGCCGGAGCTGCTCCGTGCCCTCTGTCAAATCGAGGGCCTGCACTGGATCCGGATCCACTACGTCTACCCGGATGAGATCGATGACGACCTGATCGACACCATGGCATCGGAGGAGAAGATCGTTAAATATCTGGACATCCCCATTCAGCATTGTAATGACAAGATCCTGACCCTTATGAACCGCCGCGGAAGCAGGAAGTATCTGGAGGAACTGTTCGGACGCCTGCGGGCAAAAATGCCGGACATTGTCCTGCGTACCAGCCTTATCACCGGCCTGCCCGGAGAGGGAGAAGCGGAGTTTGAAGAGCTTTGCGACTTCCTGCGAGCACAGAAGCTGGAGCGGGTGGGAGCATTTCCCTTCTCACCGGAGGAGGGGACCCCGGCGGCGGAAATGGACCATGTGGATTTTGACGAGGCAGTTCGCCGGGCCCAGGTGGTGGAAGAAATCCAGTCCCGCATTATGGACGAGTACAATGAGAAAATGCAGGGCAGGACCCTGGAAGTACTGGTGGATGGCTTTGACGAGGAAATCGGCCAGTTTTTCGGAAGAACCTACGGCGATTCTCCCGACATCGACGGCATAGTCTGGCTTGCCTCGGAGGAACCTCTGACAGAAGGTACTTTTGTCCGTGCTGTGATTGACGGAAATGTGGACGGAGATCTGTCCGGGTATGTTGTGGAGGCGGAGCAATGACAACAGCAAGCAAAATCACATTGGTTCGGGTCCTGTTGATCCCGGTTTTTATGGTGTTTCTGTATGCCAGCGGCGGCTCCTCCAACCTGTGGATGTGGCTGGCGCTGGGGACCTTCGTGATTGCCAGTCTGACAGATTTTGTGGACGGACAGATCGCCAGAAAGTGCAACCAGGTCAGTGATTTCGGAAAATTCCTGGATCCTCTGGCGGACAAGCTGCTGGTGATCGCAGCTATGACCGTATTCTGCCAATGGGGCGTGTTCCCCGCCTGGGCGCTGATGATCGTGCTGACCCGGGAATTCGCGGTGACCGGACTTCGGCTGGTGGCTGTTGGAAAGGGAACCGTCATTGCAGCCGGAATGAGCGGCAAGGTAAAGACCGCCTGCACCATGGTGGGACTCATCGCCATGATGGCTTTGCCCGGTCATGGGCTGCTGAATTATGCAGTAATTACGGTGATCGTGGTGACAACACTGTATTCCGGAGTGGAGTATTTCATTCAGAACTGGAACTGCCTCTGGGACAAAGAATAACAAGCTGCGGAGGGTGGAGAACACCCTCCGTTTCTATGGAGGTTTTACATGAACGAGAGAGAGATCGGGGAAATCCGCCGCCATCTGCGGCGTGACCGAAGCAATATGACGGAAATATTCGGATGCTACGTCAACGGACAAAAGGAAATTGTGTCCGAATTCCGGGAGAGCATGGGGATCCTGCCGGAAAATGAGTCGGACAAATATTTTGGCTTTCTCCGGAGGGTGCTGTCCGGAACCATAGGGAAAAATCTGATTGACATCACCTTCCGCACATCCCAGGTGGCAGACAGCGAGGAACACCGAAACCTGATGAAGCTCCGGGATGGGGGGCTGAGGGATGAGGCATTCCGAACGGCGTTTTTCCGGAAAATCATTGACTCAGTCTCCATGGAGGACCAGTACCTGATTCTGGTTGGAACGGATACCTATGATGTGCCCTTCAAGAGCAGGGACGACGTCACACAGGCGGACAATTCCGGGGAGGTCTACCGGTATGCCCTGTGTGCCATCTGCCCGGTGAAGCAGACCAAATCCGCGCTGCACTATATTCCGGAGGAAAAGACCTTCCGGGACGGAGGCATCATGCAAACTGTCAGCGCACCGGTATTGGGCTTCCTTTTTCCTGCATTTGACGATCGTGCCACCAATCTGTATAACGCGCTGTACTACACCAAGGACGTTACGACCAACCAGGATGCGCTGACGGATGTGCTGTTCCGCACCAGGATGCCCCTGCCGGCGGATCAGCAGAAAAAGAGCTTCGGAGCTCTCCTCGTCGATGCGCTGGAGGGGGAGTGCAGCATGAATGTGGTCCAGAATGTCCACGACCAGATCTGCCAGAGGATCGCCCTGCACAAGGAAAGCAAAGTGCCGGATACACTGATGGTATCCAAGGAGGAAGTAAAGGGAATCCTTTCGGAAAGCGGCGTGAATGAGCAGCATCTTGCCAAATTCAGCGTGGAGTACGACCAGGTTTTCGGTCTGGAGGCGGATCTGCACCCCAAAAACATTGTGGACAGCAGGCACTTTGAGATCCGCACGCCGGATGTCTCCATAAAAGTGGATCCCACCCGCAGCGACCTGATCGAGACCCGGGTGATCGGCGGCGTCAAGTACATCATGATCTGCGCTGACCAGGAGATCGAGGTCAACGGCATCAGCATTCATGTGGATGAGGGATAACGCAAATCAAAAAGCTGCCGGATCCAGCAGGATCCGGCAGCTTTGCTGCTGCTTTATCAATTGGAGGAACCGATGACGATGTTTCGGTTCAGACGGGAAGTGTTCTTTTCGGTCATTTCCACGGAGGCGATGATTCCTTCGGCCCAGGTGTTCTGGTCGGCGGTCTTCAGATCATCAATGATCATCTGATCCCGGTAGGTCAGGTCGCTGTCGCCTACATAGTACATGATGTGGTAGCCGTATTCCGTTTCCACAATGCCGGTGTCGCCGGGCTTCCGGCTGTCATCAATGGCCCAATTGAGGAAGTTTTCCACATACTGGCTGGCAGGGGAGATGTTCTGGTACAGGCCGCCGGATTCCTTGGAGGCGGTGTCATCCGTCAGCTCAGTGACCATGGCAGCGAAGCTGTCCTCGGTCTTTTCGCCGGCTTCCCACTGAGCCAGGTAATCCTCTGCCTTGGCCAGGGCCTCGGCCTTCTCTTCATCGGAGTAGACCTTGTTGCCGTTCTCGTCGGTGGTACCGCCGGAGAAGGCCACCAGCAGATGACGCACATTGGCAAGAGGTTGGGTGTTGTCGTTGACAGATTCAAAATACGCGACATAGTAGCCGTTGACCACGGTGTTGCCTTCGCTGTCGGTGGTCTCGGAGGGCAGGTAGGTGCAGTCGCCGGCCTGACGGCTGCTGTCGGTGATCCAGTCCCGGATGACGGAGGTCACCTGGGAATACAACTGGTTGGTAAACACGGTGCTGCTCACATTGCTGCCCTTGTTAATCTCCATGTCGGCGATGGCCTTGTCAAAGGCCTCAGCGTTCAGGTACTTGCGGCTGGTCAGCTCCTCCGCAGCGGCCTTTGCGGCTTCCAGAGCAGCGGCGCGTGCTTCTTCGGAGTAGGTGACGGTGCCATCCTCACCCTCAACACCGCCCTGAAGGAAGGAGGAGGAGGAGATATAGTAGTAGTTGCCGGTGTAGGAGGAGTATTCGTTGTACTTGTCTTTTTCGGCTTCCCGGATGGCGGCATCATCATAGACCAGGGAATCCAGATGGCTGTTGTAGTACTGGCTTGCCAGCAGGCTGTCCTCACAGTAGCTGCGGAAGGACTCCTCGGTGGCACCGTTGCCGTACATGGCCTTCAGATAAGCGGTGGAATCCTTTGTGCCGGACAGGTTGGCGTAGAAACCGATCATGGCAATCTCGTTTTCCAGAGAGGCCTGACTGTCCTCATTGAGGGAGATGCCCTCTGCTCTGGCGGCCTTGCACAGGGCATAGGTGCTCTTGGCGGACTGGGTTGCCTGATTCACGAAGTAATCCGCCCAGGTGCCGCCGTTGGGATGCTCCTGATCCCCCAGGGCCTTGCTGAAATCGATGCCGTAGATAAACTGACCGTACAGTCCGGCGTAATCGCCGTAGTTGCTGCGCAGGGTGTTGTAGAAACTGTTGACGGAGTCAATATAATAGTAGTTCAGTTCGGCACTGGAGATATCCTGACCGTCGATGGTCACGGCGACGGTCTTGCGGTCCAGATAGCCGGAGGAGGAGAGCAGGCTGTTCACAACGGCGAAAGCTGCAATCACAACCAGCAGAGCCAGAACGACCACAAAGCCGATGGTGTAGTTTCTCAGCTTTTGTGCTTCCTTCAGTTCAGCGGCCTGCTTTTCTGTCAAAGCACCGCCGGACCGGTTATTGCGAAGATTTTTCTTCTCGGGTGCACTCATGTTATCAATTCCTCTCAATGGTATCCGCGTGTTTTCACGCATAATACGGCAATTATACTCGATATCTTGTTTTCTTGCAAGTGGAAATGCGCAGAATTCCATGAATTCTTTGTGAAAAAAGCATGGGAAACTTTCGTTTCCCATGCTTACCCCGCAAAAGCCGTCTGCGTCCAATTATGACCTGCACGATAAGGCAGGTGGGTCGCCGCTCCGAACCTTTTCTGCTCCCAGCATCCACCTGACGTCAAAGCGCAGGCGGGAGGTCTGCAAACCAGTGCGGAAGTCAAGCATCCCGAAAGAAAAATGTGGGTCCAAAAGGACACATAACGCACCCAACAGGGATTTATTCCTCATCTTCGTCGGAGAAAAGAAGCTCCATCATGACGCCGTATACCTCTTCCAGCTCCGTATCGTCTTCAATGGCGCACAGCAGCGGCTCACCGTCTTCTTCCACGGATTTGAGCAGGCTGACCTCCAGGGAGGCATCTTCGTCATCGCCGCTGCCTGCCGGGATCACAGCCAGGTAGTGGCTGCCATTGTAATCGAACTCGCTGAGGATTTCCAGCTCGTATTCCGTACCGTCCTCATCGGAGATGGTCATATAGCTGGAGCCGTATTCGTCTTCCATAGCATTTCCCCCAATCCGCTTCCGTATACCCATATTCTAATACGGGAGCGCTGCAAAATCAAGAGGGAAATTGCGGACGGAAATGGGATACGGCGGCGCAGGAGGGAGATTTTCCTGTGCCTTCCGGCATTTCTGTGAAATTCGTGGGGGAAAACTGGAATACTATAATGGAAATCCCTGAAAAATCGGGACCTTTTCCCAAAAGAAAGGAAGGCGGATGTTTGCGATTTATTCACAATTTAGGACTTTCGTTTTCCGCCGGAATATGATATAATCGTAAAACGAATGTGCTTCTTTCGATTGTTCACTGTACCACACCGGCATTTTGCCGGTCTGATGGAGGTTTTTCTTATGAGTACCAACGAAAACAGAAAGAAAAAAGGAGCGCCCCGACAGGATTGGAAGCCGAACGGCATTGTCAAGCTGCTGTATATGGCCTGGCTTGCGGTGTTTTCCGCCGCCAAGGTGGCGCTGGCGGCAGCCGGAACGGTGCTGCTGATTCTGGTCATCTGCGGTGTGGTGTTTGTGGGCGTTCTGGCCCAGTACCTGCAGGACGAGGTCTTGCCCAATGCCACCACCATCATGGAGGACTATGCACTGGATCAGACTTCCTTCCTGTATTATGTGGATTCTCATGGCGAGATTCAGATCCAGCAGATGGTCTATACCACCATCGACCGCCGCTGGGCCTCCTTTGATGAGATACCCAAGGATCTGATCAACGCAGCCGTGGCCATTGAGGACAAGCGGTTTTATGAGCATCAGGGCGTTGACTGGATCACCACCGTCAAGGCCTGTGCCAATATGTTCTTCGGCGGAAGCTCCACCTTCGGCGGCTCCACGATTACCCAGCAGTTGATCAAAAACACCACCAAGGAAGACAGTATTACCGTCCAGCGGAAGGTGCTGGAGATCTTCCGTGCCCAGCAGCTGGAGCGGATGTATGACAAGAACTTCGTGCTGGAGCGGTATCTGAACACCATTTTCCTGGGCGAGGGCTGCTACGGCGTCAAGAGCGCTGCCGCGACCTACTTCGGCAAGGAACTGGAAATGCTGACCACCGCCGAGTGCGCCAGCCTGATTGCCATTACCAACAACCCTTCTCTGTACGATCCCTATCTCTCCCCGAAAAACAACCGGGAGCGGCAGCTCATCATTCTGGGAGAGATGAACGCCCTGGGTATGATCGACGATGCGGAGTATGAAGAGGCAAAAAATCAGGAGATGGTGTTCAAGAGCGGCATTGACGAGCAGGACCGGCTGAACACCTGCCCTATGGAGGGCTGCGGCTATAAGGACGTACTGCGGAACTTCATCTATGTGGAGGAAGAAGGGGTGTATCGCTGTCCCAAGTGCGGAACCCGGATCAATGCGGCCACCTCCTCCTCCGGGGATATGTACTCCTGGTTTACCGACCAGGTGCTGGAGGACGTTGCCCGGGATATGGCTGCCAAGAACGGCCTGGAATGGGATGACAGCGTCAAAGAGCAGTATATGGAGATGATCCGCCGGGGCGGATACCATATTTTCACCACCGTGGACATGGACGTTCAGAAGGTGGTGGATGCGGTCTTTGAGGATAAGGAGAACCTTCCCCAGGCCCGCAGCGGTCAGCAGCTTCAGTTTTCCATCATCGTGATCGACAACCGCACCGGTGACATCGTGGGAATGTCCGGCGGCGTAGGTGAAAAGAAGGACTTCGATGCCTACAACCGGGCCACCGATGCGAGCCTGCAGACCGGCTCCTCCATCAAGCCTCTGACCGTGTACGCCCCTGCCTTTGAAAGCGGCGCGGTGTCCCCGGCTACGGTGATCGATGATCTGCCCCTGTACTATGACGGAGGCGGTGCCTTCCCCCTGAACTTTGAGCGCTACTACACCGGCAGACAGACCGTGTACTCCGGCGTCCGGCAGTCCATCAATGCGGTGGCGGTGAATGTGCTGGATCTGATCGGAACGGGATACAGCTTCAACTTTGCCAAGAATTCCCTGGGTCTTTCCTCCCTGCTGGACGAGACTCTGCTGGGGGATGACTACTATCTATCCGACATCGGCTATGCGCCGCTGGGCCTGGGTGCGCTGAGTTATGGTGTTTCCGTCCGGGAAATGGCCAACGCCTTTGCCACCTTTGCCAACCACGGAGTGTTCCGGGAGGCCCGGACCTATTCTAAAGTGTATGACAGCGACGGCAATCTTGTGCTGGACAACACCCAGGATACCCGTCAGGTCTTCAGTGAAAAGACCGTGGACTATATGAACTACTGTATGATCGCCGCTGCGGCCTATGGTACCGACTATGTGGCCAACTTCAGCGATATTGAAGTGGCAGGCAAGACCGGCACAACCAGCGATAACAAGGACCGTTGGTTCTGCGGCCTGACCGGACACTATACCGCTGTGGTGTGGTGCGGATACGACACCCCGGAGGAGATCAACCTGGTGGGTGACTACCGCAACCCTGCTGCCAGAATGTGGACGAGAGTCATGGAGCCTATCCACGAGGGACTGGGCAATATCGAACTGTACAACCGGGACAGAATGTACTATGTGACGGTGTGTCTGGAGTGCGGCAATCTGGCCACGGATGCCTGCGGGAAAGATGTCCGGGGGATTGACAGAACCGCCTCTGCCAAGGTCTATGCCGAGGACATTCCCAGCCGGTACTGCACCTGCCATACCGAGGTGGATTACTGCACCACCGGCGGCGGTGTTGCCACGGAATGGTGCCGGAAGTTTGCCGCAGCCGAAGCGGACACCGGCAAAAAGGTGACCATCGAAAAGCGATCCCTGGTGAAGATGACCCAGGAACGGATGGAAGAGTTCAAAGCAGCGAAAAACTATACGCTGCAGAACAAATATCTGCAGGACAACTATATTTACCTCATCAACAGAGACGGCAGCGATGCCAACTTTACCGGTTTCGACGGCAACGTGAACAAGAACGTGAAGGCACCCTACCTTATCTGCCCGGTGCACACGGAAGAGGCATGGAAAAAGTTCCAGGCTGAGCAGGAGGCTACCAAGCCCACCGAGACGGAGCCGACCACGGACCCCACGGCACCCACGGTACCCGAAGGATCCACCGGGGCTGCAGAGTAAGGAGATATTCGGATGATTTGGATTTCCGACAAATGGGAGGACTACGAAGTCCTGGACGCCTCTGACGGCGAGCGGCTGGAGCGCTGGGGAAAGTATATCCTGGTGCGCCCGGATCCGCAGATCATTTGGAATACGCCCCACAATGCCCCTCAGTGGAAGCGCTATGATGCCCGCTACCTGCGCTCCAACACCGGCGGCGGCAGGTGGTCGGAGCATTCCCTGCCGGAGCGCTGGCAGATCCGCTACCGGGACTACCTGACCTTCCATGTCAAGCCCATGAACTTCAAGCATACCGGTGTTTTTCCGGAGCAGGCTGCCAACTGGGACTTTATCCGGGAAACGGTGGCCTCAGCCGGCAGACCCGTCCGGGTGCTGAACCTGTTTGCCTATTCCGGCGGCGCCACTCTGGCAGCCGCTGCCGGCGGGGCAGAGGTGTTCCATGTGGATGCCTCCAAGGGCATGGTGGCCTGGGCAAAAGAAAATGCCGTGGCCTCCGGCCTGGCGGACCGGCCCATTCACTGGATTGTGGATGACTGCGGGAAGTTTGTCCAGAGGGAGATCCGCCGGGGCAGACGTTACGACGGCATCATCATGGATCCTCCCAGCTACGGCAGAGGTCCCGGCGGAGAGATCTGGAAAATGGAGACCAGCTTTTTCCCCTTCCTGCAGGAGGTGGGAAAGCTTCTGACGGATGATCCCCTGTTTGTGATCATCAATTCTTACACCACCGGACTTGCCCCTTCCGCAGTGGCCTATGCTTCCGATGTGGTATTCGGCGGAAACTACGGCGGCAGAACCGCAGCAGGAGAACTGGGACTTCCCGTTCGGTCCTCCGGACTGATTCTGCCCTGCGGCGCCACCGGACGCTGGACGCGATAATGGAGGATGAATATGAGCCAAGCAATTCTGACGGAGCATCTTGCGTTTGCCTATCCCGGTGTGGATGGGAAAAGCGATACCCGGGTGTTTGAAGATCTGAACATTTCCATAGAAGAGGGCAGCTTCGTTGCGGTTTTGGGAAGCAACGGCTGCGGAAAATCCACCCTTGCCAAGCATTTCAATGCCATCCTGCTGCCCAGCGGGGGAAAAGCCTACGTCTGCGGCCTGGATACGGCATCGGAGGACAACCTGATCCCCATCCGCCGGTCCGTGGGGATGGTGTTCCAGAACCCGGACAACCAGATCGTGGCAAATGTGGTGGAAGAGGACGTTGCTTTCGGACCGGAAAACCTGGGAGTCCCCAGTTCCGAGATCCGGCAGCGGGTAGATCAGGCGCTGAAGCAGGTGGATATGTATGATTTCCGGGAGCACGCTCCTCATCTGCTGTCCGGCGGACAGAAGCAGCGGGTTGCGATCGCCGGTATCATTGCCATGGAACCCAAGTGCATCGTACTGGACGAGCCGACAGCTATGCTGGATCCCCGGGGGCGCAGGGAGGTCATGGAGACCATTACCCGGCTGAACCGGGAAAAGGGCATTACCGTTGTCCTCATCACTCACCATATGGATGAAGCGGCACAGGCCCAGAGAGTGATCGTCATGAGCGAGGGCCGGATTGCGGCGGACGGAAGTCCCAAAGAAGTGTACGCCCAGGTGGAGCTGCTCCACAGCATTGGTCTTGCGGCACCGGAGACGGTGGAGCTTTGCTGGGAGCTGAACAAAGAGGGGTATGACCTGCCCCTGAATGCATTGCGTGTGGAAGAATGTGCGCAGACACTTTTTGATTTGCTGAAGGCCTGACGCCCGGGAGGAAGAGAGAATTGAAACCTATTTTGGAGGTCCGTGACCTCAGCTATCGATACAGCATCGGCACCCCCTTTGAACATACGGCGCTGGACCATGTTTCCTTTTCGGTCCGGCCCGGTGAGTTCATCGGCGTCATCGGACATACCGGCTCCGGAAAGTCCACACTGATGCAGCAGCTCAACGGCCTGCTGAAGCCGACTTCCGGTCAGGTCCTTCTGGACGGAGAGGACATCTGGCGGGATAAAACCGCTACCAGGCAGGCCCGCTTTCGGGTGGGCCTGGTGTTCCAGTACCCGGAATATCAGCTTTTTGAGGAAACGGTCTATAAAGATATTTCCTTTGGCCCCAAAAACATGGGCATCACCGGCGATGAGCTGGATGCCCGGGTCCGGGAGGCTGCCGGCTTCGTGGGGATCACAGAGGAGCAGCTTCAGGTGTCACCCTTTGACCTTTCCGGCGGTCAGAAGCGACGGGTGGCCATTGCCGGCGTCATTGCCATGAATCCGGAGGTGCTGATTCTGGATGAGCCCACCGCCGGACTGGATCCTGCGGGCAGGGAAGGCATCCTGAAAAACATCGAATCCTATCGCCGCACCAAAAATGCCACGGTGATGATGGTGAGCCACTCCATGAGCGATGTGGCCAGAATCACCGACCGGCTGCTGGTGATGTGTGGTTCCCGGCTGGCCATGGACGGCAGCACCCCGGAGGTGTTCTCCCATGCGTCGGAACTGATGGAAATGGGACTGAATATCCCGGAAGTTACCCAGGTGTTCCTGAAGCTCCAGCAGATGGGGATCCCGGTCAATTCCGTGTATACCATTGAGCAGGCGGTCCGGGAGATCCGGCGGCTGAAAGGCGGTGAGGGAAATGCTTAAGGACATTACCCTTGGTCAGTATTTCCCCGGAAAATCTCCGATCCACCGGATGGACCCCCGGGCAAAACTGATTCTGCTGATCGTGTATATTGTGGCGCTGTTCACCGCCGGCGGCTTTTTGTCCTACGCCCTGATTGTGGGCTTTTTGGGTTCGGTGATCTATGTTTCCAAAATTCCGCTCAAGAGTATTGTCCGGGGTATGAAGCCGCTTCTGGTGATCCTGGTGTTCACCGGCGTGCTGAACCTGTTCTTTACGGAAGGGCAGACGGTGATCCTGCGGATCTGGAAGCTGACCATTACGCTGGAGGGCCTGGTGCGGGCAATTTTCATGATCTCCCGCATCATGCTGCTGATCACCGGCACCTTCCTTCTGACCTATACCACCTCGCCCATCGCCCTGACGGACGGACTGGAGTCCCTGCTGGGGCCGCTGAAGAAGCTGCGCGTGCCGGTTCATGAGCTTTCCATGATGATGTGTATTGCTCTGCGGTTTATCCCCACGCTGATTGAGGAGACCGACAAGATCATGTGCGCGCAAAAGGCCAGAGGAGCGGATTTTGAAACGGGCAGCCTGAAAGACCGGATCAAGGCCATGGTGCCCATTCTGGTGCCCCTGTTTATCAGCGCTTTCCGTCGTGCCGACGAGCTGGCCACCGCCATGGAATGCCGCTGCTACCAGGGCGGAGAGGGGAGAACCAAGATGAAGCAGCTCCGCTACACCGCGCTGGATGCCAAGGCGTTTGTGCTGGGGGGCGTGATGCTGGCGGCAGTGATCGTACTGAAAACTCTGGGCCTGTGAGGATATATGCGTAACATTGTCATTTTTCTCCGCTATGAGGGAACCGCCTACCACGGATGGCAGGTTCAGAAGAATCTTCCCACCGTGGCGGAAACGGTGGAAAAAGCGGTATCCATGGTGGTGGGCCATCCGGTCCACGTAACCGGCTGCGGCCGCACCGATGCAGGGGTCCATGCCAAGTGCTATGTGGCAAATTTCCGTACCGATTCCACCATTCCGGCGGAGAGGCTGCCCTATGCTTTGAACACCCATCTGCCTGTGGACATCTGTGTGACCCGGGCCTTCGATGTTCACGAGGGCTTCAATGCCATTGGCTCCTGCGTTCGGAAGGAATACACCTATGTGATCTATAATACCCGGCTGCGGGATCCCTTCTATGTGAACCGCGCCTGGTTTTATCCCCGGCACCTGGATGAAAAAATCATGCAGCAGGCGGCGGACCAGTTCGTGGGGACCCACGATTTTGCGGCTGTCCGCTCCGTGGGAACGGACGTGCGCTCCACCGTCCGGACCGTTTACGATTATCGCGTGGAGCGAAAAGGAGATCTGATTTCCCTGAGGGTATGCGCCAACGGATTCCTGTATAATATGGCCAGAGCCATGGCGGGTACGGTGGTGTATGCGGCGGAGGGCAAGATCCGCCCGGAGGAGATCGGAAAAATCCTGCAGTCCGGCAACCGCACTGCTGCCGGCCCTACTGTCCCGGCGGGTGGACTGTACATGACCCACCTGTGGTATGACGACGGGGTTGTGCAGTTTGAGTGCCAGCCGGAGATTCCGGAGTGACCCTTCGGATGTGATTTCCCCAAGGAATGGAGTGATTGTTTTATGCAGCCGAAACTTTGCGTAAAATGTAAGAAGAACGTTGCTGTGGTGTTCATGACCCGGATAGAAAACGGTGTGACCATGAACGAGGGCTACTGCCTGAAATGTGCCCGTAGCCTGGGAATCCCGCAGATCAACGATATTGTGAAGCAGATGGGGATTTCCGAGGATGAGCTGGAGGCCATCAATAACGAGATGAGCAGTATGTTCGGACAGTCCGACGACTCCGACCGTCATGATGATGACGAGGTGGAAAGCCGCACGGCTACCTTCCCCCTGCTCAACCAGCTTTTCGGCGGGGATAAGAGCCAGCAGAAGCCGGCAAATCCCCAGAAAAATGCCGAATCGGACGAGAAGAAGGACGAGAAAAAAAGAAAAAAGACCCACAAATTCCTGGATGCCTACTGCATGGACCTGACCGGCAGGGCAAGAGCGGGAAAACTGGATAAGGTCATCGGACGGGATATGGAGACCGAGCGGGTGATCCAGATCCTGAACCGCCGCCAGAAAAACAATCCCTGTCTCGTGGGAGAACCCGGCGTGGGTAAGACGGCCATTGCGGAGGGCCTTGCCCAGCGGATTGCCGACGGCAGTGTTCCCTTTAAGCTCCGGGATAAGGAAGTGTACCTGCTGGATCTGACGGCTCTGGTGGCCGGGACCCAGTTCCGCGGCCAGTTTGAAAGCCGGATGAAAAGCCTGATCGGAGAGATTAAGCAGTGCGGCAACATCATCCTGGTCATCGACGAGGTCCACAACATTGTGGGTGCCGGAGATGCCGAAGGCTCCATGAATGCGGCCAATATTCTGAAGCCTGCCCTTTCCCGGGGAGAGATTCAGCTCATCGGTGCCACTACCTTCAGCGAATACCGGAAATACATTGAAAAGGACGCCGCCCTGGAGCGTCGGTTCCAGCCGGTCACTGTCTCCGAGCCGACCATCGAGGAGGCTGTGCAGATTATGCAGGGCGTGGCCAAGAGCTATGCGGAGTTCCACGGGGTCAGTATTTCCCCGGAGATCGCCAGACAGTGTGTGGTTCTTTCCGAGCGGTATATTACGGACCGGTTCCTGCCGGATAAGGCCATTGACCTGCTGGACGAAGCCTGCTCCGACGTGAATTTGCGCAGCAAGCAGATCTCGGATCTGGCGGAGCTGAAAAAGGAGCGGGACGATTACGAGCTGGAGATGCGGATGCTCACTGAGGATACGGAAAACGAGCATTTCGAGCGACTGGCCTGGATCCGCAGCCGGCTGTGCCAGCTGGCGGAGAAGATCGAGGAGCTGGAAGCCCTGCCTTCCCCCGCGGTGACCATGGAGAATCTGGCAAGGATCATCGAAATGTGGACAAAGATCCCTGCCAGCAAGATCAAGGCCCAGGAGTACGAGCAGCTTCGGAACCTGCAGGATCGGCTGCGCCGTCATATTGTGGGCCAGGATGAAGCCGTGGATGCGGTGGCCCGTGCCATCCGCAGAAACCGGGTGGGGATCTCCGCCAAGAAGCGGCCGGTCTCCTTCATCTTTGTGGGCCCCACCGGTGTGGGCAAGACGGAGCTGGTTAAGTGTCTGGCGAATGACCTGTTTGACAGCGTGGACTCTCTGATCCGGGTGGATATGTCCGAGTATATGGAAAAACACGCGGTTTCCAAGCTGATCGGCTCCCCTCCCGGCTATGTGGGCTATGACGAGGCCGGCCAGCTTACCGAGAAGATACGCCGGAAGCCCTACAGCGTGGTGCTGTTCGACGAGATCGAGAAGGCCCACCCGGATGTGCTGAACATCCTGCTTCAGGTACTGGACGACGGCAGAATTACCGATGCCCAGGGTCGTGTGGTAAACTTTGAGAATGCCATCATCGTCATGACCTCCAACGCAGGCTCTGAGGGCCGCGTTTCCGGGATGGGCTTCGGCCGGACGGATACGCAGATCGTCCGGGAAAAGACCATGAAGGCCCTCTCCGAGTTCCTGAGACCGGAGTTTCTCAACCGGGTGGACGAGATCATTCCCTTCAATCACCTGACCGAGGAGAACTTCCTGGGTATTGCCGACATCATGCTGGAGGAGCTGCGCACATCCCTGGCAGAGCGGGGCTATGCCCTTACCTGGGAGGAAGACCTGCGGCCCTATCTGGTGAAGAAGGCCTATTCCACCCTGTACGGTGCCAGAAATCTGCGGCGTACCATTGAGCAGGACATCGAAGCGCCCATTTCCGAGCGGATCATTGATGCCTTTGAAAGCCCCATCACCTCCATGCATATCCGTGTGGACGGAGACCGGGTGACAGTGGATGCGGAATAACCCAAAAGCGAACCGGAAGCGGGAGAGAATCCTGCTTCCGGTTTTTGTCAAAAGTCCATCTCTTTGCGGATCCGGTAGGCGGCGTCGCCAACGGCATCTTCCAGATTGTCCGCCGCGTTGCGCATCATCCGAACGGCCTTGCTGTCCCGGGGAAGCATCATGACGGTGGCAGCGCCTACGGCAGCCCCAAGACCAAGGGTCAAAGCCCAGTTTTTCAGCTCCATGTTCATCCCTCCTTCAAAGATAGTATGCCCAATGAGGGGAAAAGAACCACAAGGGAAATGGATGATCCTCTGGCAGAAATCTCCGGGGTATTTTCCGGAAAGTCTTTTCCGAAAGAAATACTTTTGTCTTTTCACGGAGGAAAAAATGTGATATACTGAAAAAAACAAGCGGAGGTGCAGCCATGTCCATTGATATTCTACAGGAAAAGATCCGAAAACTGAAAAATCCCTCGGTGATCGACTTCGGCATGCCGGATATCCCGCCCCACATCCTGGCGGAAGAGCCGGATGAGGCCGCTGCCTATCAGCGGTACTGCCTGGAGCTGCTGGCCGGGCTGAAGGAGATCGTTCCTGCCGTGCGTTTTCACTTTAACACCTTTGCGCTGATGGGAGCCGGGGGCCTGGACCGAATGGCGCAGGTGCTTGCCTCCGCCGGGAGTATGGGGTTCTACGTTTTTCTGGATGCGCCCGGCGTTGGCTCTCCCGCAGAGGCGGAGATGGCTGCCCAGCGGTTTTTGGGAAAGGATTCTCCCTGGAGATGTGACGGAATCCTGGTGCAGCCCTACTTGGGGACGGACTGCGTCAAGCCGTTCCTGCGTTTGGGCCTTGCCGAAAAAAAGACGGTGTTCCTCCTTGCCCGATCGGCCAATCGGTCGGCTTCGGAAATCCAGGACCTTCTGACGGGCACCCGTGTGGTTCATCATGTGGTGGTGGAGTCGGTGAAGCTGCTGGGCAGCAGCGCCATCGGCAGATGTCATTACAATGAGGTGGGCGCCGTGATCTCCGCTACCAAAGGACAGGGGATCCGGAATCTGCGCAGCAGCTTCCCGGAGGTGTTTTTCCTGATGGACGGATTGGACTATGTGGGAGGAAATGCCAGCAACTGCAGCGCCGGATTTGACCGGGTCGGCCACGGTGCAGCGGCCTGCGCCGGCAGCTCCGTCATCGGGGCATGGGTTTGCGCCGGAAGTGACGGACGGGATTATGTGGAACTGGCTGCTGCGGCTGCGGAGCGGATGAAAAAGAATCTGACCCGCTACACCACTGTTTTATAAGCGCTATGACGGATGTATATCTGATCCGCCACGGCGAGGCGGAGGGAAACGATTTTCGCCGAATGCACGGACACTACGATTCCCTGCTGATGCCCCGGGGAATTGCGCAGGCAGAGCGGGTTGCCGCCCGGCTGACGGACACACCGATCCACGGGGTGTTTTCCAGCGACCTGACCCGTGCTTTGCTGACGGCTATCCCGCTGTGCAGGGAGAAAGGGCTGCCCCTGCACAGGGAGCAGGCCTTCCGGGAGATTCAGATGGGCCCCTGGGAGGATAGACCCTACGGGCAGCTCCTGGCCTTTGAACCGGAGACCATGCACGCTTTCCATCACGATCCGGTGGCCTGGCGCCTGGAGGGAGCCGAGACCTATGTCGAGTATACGGACCGGTTTCTGACCCGTCTGGAGGAGATCTGCCGGGAATATGACGGCGGCAGCGTTGCCGTATTCTGCCATGGTGCCGTCATGCGGGGTGTACTGATCCGGCTGTTCTTCGGGGATAGTTTTCAGCAGATCCCCATTGCGGACAACACCGGTGTGTCCCATCTGCGGTATCAAAACGGCAGCTACTCCTACGAGTATGTCAACGACAGCAGCCATGTGCCGGTGGAGATCTCCACCTTTGCATACCAAAGCTGGTGGCGGACGAAGAAAACCAAGCCGGATATGTATTTTCTGCCGGGAAGGGAAGTGGAGCCGTTGCCCCGGGAGCTTGCCGGCCTGCCGGAAGGGCAGATCCACCTGGTGGGCATCTGGAACGGAAAACCTTCTGCCGCCGTTTCCCTGGGGGAGCCGGAGGGAGATACCGGGTTCCTTCTCGGAATGCGGGTGCTGCGGGAACTGGAGGGCAGAAACTATTCCGACCAGCTCTTGGGCTGCGCCTTCAGCCATTTCCGCAGCCGGGGCTGCCGGAAGCTCCGTGCGGTGGGGGATGCCTACCCGGAGAATATCCTGAGCAATTTCGGCTTCTCCGGCAGCGTCCCGGAGCGCAGCATCGATACGAAAGGAACCCTGAAAGCAGCCATGGAGCAGTCTGGGGTGATGTTTGCCTGATATGTACTAAGCTCCGGAGAGCTTAGTACATGCCGTTGCCCTGACCGGCATTGCCGATACCGGAGTTGGAACGGCTGCGGCCGGGATCAGTGGTACCGCCGGGCAGCTCAGAGCCTCCTGCAGAGCCGGTGCTCTCCGATTCTCCGCCGGGGACGGACTGAGCAGGGGCGGAAGTAGACGGAGTGGATGAGGCAGGGGCGGACGTGGTGGGCGCCGTGGTTGCCCGGCTGGAAACGGGAGCAGTGGTTTCGTTGTTGTTTCCGACGTTGCCGCATCCGGTCATCAGCAGAGCCGCCAAAATGCACAGAGCAATGCCTGCGTAAACTCGTTTCATGGGATATCCTCCTTCTTTGTGTTGTGGGGATAGTATTTCCGGAATGGTTGGTTTTATCCGAATCCCATATTTTTTTATCGATTTGCCGGAAAATGCGTTTTTGCCCATTGCTATTTTTTCCAGAATCCTGTATAATACCACTATCTACATAAACAAAAGGAGAATCCGCACCATGAAGAAACTTGCCGTTAAAAAAGGCGCTCAGTGCATGGCATGCCTTGAGTGTGTTCGTGCCTGCTCCAATGCATTTTATAAAGAGTTCCATCAAGACCTGTCCTGCATCCAGATCGTGGACAAGAACGGTCAGGCAAAGCCCATGACCTGTATTCAGTGCGGCAAGTGCATGAAGACCTGCCAGCACGGTGCCATCACCCAGAATGCAAAAACCGGCGTGTACATGATCAATAAGAAGCTGTGCGTTGGCTGCGGCGAGTGTGTGGCTGCGTGCCCCATGCACGTGATGGTCCTGAAGACCGAGAATCCGGCTTCCAAGTGCATCGCCTGCGGCATCTGCGCCAAGGCTTGCCCCATGGAGATCCTGGAGATCGTGGAAAAGTAAGGTATTTGACCCGTGAGTTTTTCACGGGTCATTTTTTTCTTGACAGACAGCGCATTCTATGATAGAATCGCAACAATATCATAACGGAACAGACCTGAGCAATCCGGGTCGGGTCACAGATGTGACAGTGGGTGCATTCCATGGGACAGAGTTTTTGTCCCATGTTTTTTTATTTTGGGAGGTTTTTTCATGGAGCAGAATCAGAATATGACAGGGAAAACGGAAGATCAATTCCAGAAAACTGCTTTCCGAGTCTCGATTATCAGCATTATCGGGAATCTGGCGCTGACGCTTTTGAAGCTGCTGGCCGGAATCCTTGCCCGCTCCCACGCCATGGTGGGCGATGCGGTCCATTCGGCATCCGATATTCTCAGCACTGTGGTGGTGATGATCGGCGTGCATTTTGCCGGCAAGGAGTCCGACAAGGAGCACCCCTACGGCCATGAGAGGATGGAATGTGTAGCAGCCATCCTGCTGTCGGTTGCCCTTTTCCTCACCGGCATTTTCATCGGCTGGAAGAGCCTGATGTCCATACTGAACCCCAACATCAACACGGCACCGGGAGTTCTGGCGCTGATTGCTGCCGTGGTCTCCATTGTCAGCAAGGAGGCCATGTTCCGCTACACCGCCTTTTATGCAAAGAAGATCGACTCCGGCGCTCTGATGGCGGATGCCTGGCACCACCGTTCCGATGCGCTGTCCTCCATCGGTGCCCTGATCGGCATTGCGGGTGCCCGGCTCGGATTCCTTTGGATGGACGGCGCCGCAGGCTGCGTGATCTTCCTGTTCATCGTCAAAACAGCGTATGACATTTTCATGGATGCAGTGAACAAGATGGTGGACAGTTCCTGTGATGCGGAAACGGAGGAGGCCATCCGCACCAGCGCCCTTCGGGACTCCCGGGTCATGGGGGTGGATATGCTGCAGACCAGAGTGTTTGCCAACAAGGTGTATGTGGATATGGAGATCAGCGCGGACGGCGGGATGACACTGGAGGAGGCTCATGAGATCGCGGAATCGGTCCACCATACCATTGAGACCGATTTCCCCAAAGTAAAACACATTATGGTTCATGTAAACCCCTATAAAAAATGATAATCAGGAGAAACGATATCAGCAGCTTTTATCCACAATTTCGGGAAGATGATTGCTGTCAGACAGCAGCAAGGGGAGGGGAAAATCGGCCTTCAAACGCCCCGATCACCGCCCTGATTGGCACACACAAGGGGTTCAAAATGCCCATTTATACACCGAATAACGCAAAAAACGAGGTCAACACGGGTCAAATCCGTCGAAAACCAGCCATACAGAATCAAAGCTAAAGATACAGAAAGCCCCGGAAAACATTGGTTTTCCGGGGTTTTGAGCCATTTTGATATAGTCTGAGCAGTCGATTAACGCTTGCTGAACTGGGGAGCGCGACGTGCTGCCTTGAGGCCGTACTTCTCAAGGCTAAAACCCCGTAAAGCCCTGATACTCTAGGGTTTTTGGCATCCGAGCTGTGTTTGTGTCCCATCTTGTGTCCCATGGGGTCAAACAGGTTTTCTCAAGTGCAACTCCGTTCTCATAGCTACCACATATAGCTTCTCAACCTCATGTGTATTGTAGTTCTTTCATAACCATTTATCAAGTGCTATTATCAAAAAATGAGGGCTGGAACAACCAGCCCTCAAAGCTTATTCTGCCATTGCAAAGGCGTTATCAATCACCGGCAGCAACTTGCCAGGATTGTTGTATTTCACCTTTGCGTATATATCCATCGTAATCTTGCTATTCTCATGCCCAGCCAAATACTGTACGGTTTTAGGATCGACCCCTGCGTGAATCAAATTCGTGATATAAGTGTGACGTAATTGGTGCGGAGTCACATCAAAATCTAGTGAGTACACCACATCTTTATTGTGACTTGCCTGTTCGCCAAGGACTGGGGTAACGGTTTTAATGATTTTTTCTCCGTCCTTATATCTTGTGTAGGTCCGTTCCTTGGTGCTACGAATCCGGATATATTTCCAAACCCTTTGAAATTGGGAATATGCCAAGGGACCACCGTCTCTATTGGAAACAACAAATTCGGAATTCGAGTTGCGTTTAACCTCTCGAAGATAGCGGGCTAACGGAGGAGGAATAGGAACATCCCTTCTTGCCGCATCTGTTTTTAGATCGGTCGAGATTACGGGGCGATTGTGTTCTGAGTGCCATGCCCTTTTTACGGACAAATACGGTGCTTTGGCAGAAAGGTGAACACAGTCCCATTGCAGGGCAAGTATTTCTTCTCGCCGCAATCCTGTGTAAAGACCTATCATAATAAAAAGATGCGGAGGAAGTCCCTTGGTTGCTTCCAGCAGTCGTTGAACCTGATCATTCGTTAGTGCAGGTTTTTCTTTCGGAGATTTACCGCCCTTTGCGGAGATATTGTCACAAGGAGATTCTTTAATTAAATGGTTGTCCTTTGCAGATGTAAATATCAACTTGTACAGCATTTGTACAGATTGATAGATGGATTCAGATTTCTGCTGTGCCGGAATCAACGCTTCCAGCACATCGTCCGCTGTTACATCGGAGAGCAGCATCGTCCCCAAAGGGCGGATTATATAGTTTCGGACTTTCATTTCATAATCGTGCAATGTTGTGCTTCGGATTCGACCGTTCTGCATCCGAAGCCATTTCTCGCTGTAACTGCGGACGGTTGGCTTCTTCGATCTAAGAGTTTCTTCTTCAATTTCCTGTTTCTTTTGCTGCACCTTTTCCTGCAGCTCTTCCGGGGTCTTTGCATAGAGAGAAATCTTGCGCCCATCTATATCAGAAACACGAGTGCGATAGTATAGCCCGTCCTTTTTCATCACGGTTCCATAGTCTGGGATTTTTTTGGCTTTAGCCATAAAGTCCACCTTCCTTCTGATTATTATGAAATTGGGAGGTCGATGATTGAGTCGGCCTCCCAAATTGTCTTTCTTTTATGTCCCTACTGAGGAGTAGGATTCTGAGAGCGCATCGCTGACAATTGAGAGCAACTCTGTTGGGCGGTTGTATTTTACCTTGGCGTAAATATCCATGGTAATTTTGCTGTGTTTATGCCCTGCGAGATACTGTACCGTTTTCGGATCAACA
>JAQXVF010000020.1 GCA_029224785.1 Bacillota bacterium | reverse complement strand
AATTTGTATCCAAAGCATCTTCCGATGCCTTAAATCAAGCTTTTGAATAATTTGCTCTCAGCAATATTACTCAAGAATTTTCGTTGGCTGTTTTTTCGCTTACGCTTAAACAATCCATTATAATTGTCCAAGGTGTTTCTTGTTCGTCTATTCGTTATTCAGTTTACAAGGTACACCGCCTGCCAGCTCTCGCTGTCAGAACATTAGGGATTTTAGCACATCTTCGGCGGTTTGTCAACCACTTTATGAAAAAATTTTTGTTTTTTCGAGCAGGCACTTATATGGTCAGGGCGCCCTTCCGGGCGCCCCTTTTTCTCTTAGTTGCAGCCGCAGCCGTTGTTGTAGCCGCCGTAATTGCCGTTTCCGCAGCCGTTGTTGCATCCGCAGCCCAGGAAGTCCAGGCCGCCGCAGTTGCATACCAGGAATACCAGGATGATGATCCACCAGATGTTGCCGCCGCACCCACAGTTGTTGTTACACATAATTTCTGCCTCCCGATAGAAATTCAGCGGTTTCCCGCTCACCCCATGTTATTCCTATCCGGCAAAAATGTGCCTTTCTTTACAGCTTCCGCAGAGCATCCACCAGAGCCGTCTTGGAGGCGGTTTTTTCGTCCTTCTGCTTGATGACCCGGGCAGGGCAGCCGGCCACCACGGTGTTGGGCGCCACATCCTCCACCACCACGGCTCCTGCCGCCACCACGGCATCGTGTCCGATGCGGCAGCCCTCGATGACCACGGCATTGGCGCCGATGAGGACGTTATCCTCCACAATTACCGGAGTGGCAGAGGCCGGCTCCACAACGCCTGCAAGCACAGCGCCGGCTCCGATGTGGCAATGCCTGCCTACCGTGGCACGGCCCCCCAACACGGCGCCCATGTCGATCATGGTGCCCTCACCGACCACCGCACCGATGTTCAGCACCGCACCCATCATGATCACCGCATTCTTTTCAATGGTGACCTGCTCCCGGATAATGGCACCCGGCTCGATCCGGGCAGGAATCTCCAGCAGATTCAGCATGGGAATGGCGGAATTGCGGCAGTTGTTTTCGATCTCCACATGGGCGACGGCTGCCTCATTTTCCTTCAGCACGGGGCCGATATCCTTCCAGTCTCCGAACACGATCTTGCAGCCCGGGCCTGCAGGGAACTCCCGGCAGCCGGGGAACACCACCGGGGCCTTCTCCCACAGGTAGACCTTCACCGGAGTCTTTTTTTCGGAGTCCCGGATATAAGCAATGATCTCTTCCGCATTCATATGCAATTCTCCTTATATATTATATGGTATAAAAACAGCATACCATCTTTTTCGCCGATTGACAAGCCGGAAATTGACAGTACCGAAAAAATCGTCTATAATCAGAGTATCACATTAGGAGGCGATGACTATGCAAATCATTGAGGATCGCAGAGCCCTGCACCGGATCCCGGAACTGGACCGCAGTCTTCCGAAAACCATGGAATATCTGCGCAAAGCCCTGGAGGGGCTGAACTGCCAGGTATTCTCCCCCATGGAGAGCGCTCTGTGCGCCTGGTTTGATTTCGGCAGCGACCACGCCATCGCCTTCCGCAGCGACGCGGACGCTCTGCCCATTGAAGAACAGACCCGTCTGCCCTTTGCCTCCTGCCACCCCGGACGGATGCACGCCTGCGGTCACGACGGGCATATGGCCATGCTTCTGGAGCTTGCCCGCCGGCTGAGCGAGAAGTCCAGGCTTCCCCACAATGTGCTGCTGATCTTCCAGCCTGCCGAGGAGACCACCGGCGGCGCACAGTCCATCTGTGCCACCGGTATCTTCAAGAAGTACCGGGTGGAGGCCATCTTTGGCATCCATCTGTGGCCCGGTCTGGAAGAAGGGAAGGTCTTCAGCCGCCGGGAGGAAATGATGAGCCGCTCCTGCGAGGTGAAAGTGGACATCTACGGCAAGCCCGCCCACATTGCCCGATCCGAAGAGGGCATTGATGCCATGGCCGCCGGCATCGCCTTCTACCGGAAGGTCACCGCCATGGAGGGTGCCCTGCCCAAAAAGGCTTTCCGGCTGCTGAAGTTCGGCCTGTTCCAGAGCGGCACTGTATGCAATGCCATTTCCGGTCACACCCACATGGAGGGCAGTCTGCGCACCTTCCAGGACGATGTGTTCTACAGCCTGCGGGCCGGCATCATCTCCGTGGGAAAGCAGGTAGAGGCATCCACCGGGTGCACCGTCTCGATCTATATGAACGAAGGCTACCCCGCTGTGATGAACCCCGGCCGCCTGTACGACAAAATGCGCAGCATTGTCTCCTTTGAGGAGTTGGAAAAGCCCAGCATGATCACCGAGGACTTCTCCTGGTATCAGAAAACCATCCCCGGCCTGTTCTTCTTCCTGGGCACCGGCGATACCCCTGCCCTCCACAGCGATGATTTTAATTTCAACGAGGATATTCTGGAGAAGGGCGCCGGCTTCTTTGAGGAGATCGCGGAGGCATACCGATGATCCCTCTCAACGAGAATCTGTTCCGGCTGAAGCCCAGCGCCATCCGCCGCTTCACCGCCATGGCAAAGGATGTGCCGGACTGTGTCATGCTGACCCTGGGAGAGCCGGATCTGTGCACGCCCCAGGAGGTGAAGGATGCCGCCATTGCCGCCCTGAAGGACGATCAGACCCACTACGCCCCCAACCAGGGCACCGCCGCCCTGCGGCAGGCCATTGCCGACTATGAGACCCGAAGGGGTATGGTCACCTCGCCGGATCAGGTTCTGGCGACCGTAGGCGCCACAGAGGCACTTTCCACCGCCATGGAGGGCATCCTGAATCCCGGGGACCAGGTCATCGTCCTCACCCCCGCCTACCCCCTCTATGAGTCCCTTGCCACCCTGGCAGGGTGCAAAACCGTGAAAATCGACATCTCCCGGGACGGCTTCCGACTGACCCGGCAGGCGCTGGATGCCGCCATCACGGACAAAACCCGTGCCATTGTCCTCAATTCCCCCAACAACCCCACCGGCACCGTGCCGGATGCGGAATCCCTGCGCAATCTGAAGGATGCCATTCTGGGAAAGCCCATCTGGCTGGTGTGTGACAACGTATACAGTCAGCTCTCCTACGGCAATGTCCCGGACATCACCCTGGATCCGGAGCTGGCACCCCAGCGGATCCTGTGTCAGAGCTTTTCCAAGCCCTATGCCATGACCGGCTGGCGCATCGGCTATCTGACTGCCCCCCTGCAGGTCACCGAAAAGCTGCTGCTGCTCCACGCAGCCAGGGTTTCCTGCCTGCCCACCTTCGTCCAGAGTGCCTGTCTGGCAGCCCTGAAGTGGGACACCCGGGAGACGGTGGAGCTGTACCGGAGCCGCCGGGACTATGTACTGGCCCGTCTGGAGGGGATGGATCTTCCCTGCCCCAGGCCGGAGGGCGCCTTCTATGTGTTCCCGGACATCCGGAAATACGGCATGGACTCCGAGACCTTCTGTACCCGGATGATCCGGGAGGCTGCCGTGGCAGCGGTGCCCGGAAGCTGTTTCGGCGCCGAAGGATTTCTGCGGCTGAGCTACTGCTGCTCCATGGAGCGGCTGAAAACCGGACTGGACCGGATGGAACAATTTCTGAAAACTCTGTGACAAAACCCGGACGGAATCGCCTCCCGTCCGGGTTTTTGGGTGAAAATCCGGAAAATGTTTACAAATTCCACTTTGATTTCCCAATGGGGTGTGCTATAATACGGTAGATTGGAAAATCATGCGGTGAAATACCGAAAGGAGTACAATATGAGCCTGCTGACAAAACTCTTCGGCACCCGATCCTCCCGGGAACTGAAAAAACTGGAGCCCACCGTGGAGAAGATCGTTGCCCTGGAGGAAGCCTATAAATCCCTCAGCGAAGAAGATCTGAAAGCAAAGACCGCCCAGTTCCGTGACCGTCTGGCTGCCGGCGAGACCCTGGATGACCTGCTGCCGGAGGCCTTCGCCGCCGTTCGGGAAGCCGCGGACCGGGTGCTGGGAATGCGCCCCTACCGGGTCCAGCTCATCGGCGGCATCGTGCTGCATCAGGGCCGCATCGCGGAAATGAAAACCGGCGAAGGCAAGACCCTGGTGGCCATCCTCCCCTGCTACCTCAACGCCCTCACCGGCCGGGGTGTCCACGTGGTCACCGTCAACGAGTACCTGGCAAAGCGCGACTCTGAGTGGATGGGCAAGGTCTACAAATATCTGGGCCTTTCCGTGGGCCTGATCATCCCCGGGCTTTCCCCCGAGGAGCGCCGGAGGGCCTACGCCGCCGACATCACCTACTGCACCAACAACGAGCTTGGCTTTGACTATCTGCGGGACAACATGGCCATCTATAAATCCGAGCTGGTCCAGCGGGGCCACGCCTTTGCCATTGTGGACGAGGTGGACTCCATCCTCATCGACGAGGCCCGGACTCCCCTGATCATCTCCGGCAAGGGAGAGGACTCCTCCAAGCTCTACGAAATGGCGGATCACTTTGTTTCCACCCTGCGCCGCCAGGTGTTTGCCAAAACCGACGAAAAGGAAGTCCAGGACGACTACGACTGCGACTATTTCGTAGACGAGAAATCCCGCACCGTTTCCCTCACCGCCAGCGGCATCGCCAAGGCGGAGAAGTTCTTCGGGGTGGAGAACCTGGCCGATGCAGAAAACACCACCCTGGCCCACCACATCAATCAGGCCATGAAGGCCCGTGGTCTGATGAAAAAGGACATTGACTATGTGGTGAAAGACGGTGAGATCATCATCGTGGACGAGTTCACCGGACGGTTGATGTACGGCCGCCGGTACAACGAGGGGCTGCACCAGGCCATCGAAGCCAAGGAAGGGGTCACCGTGGCAGGCGAAAGCAAGACCCTGGCCACCATCACCTTTCAGAACTTCTTCCGTCTGTACGACAAGCTCTCCGGCATGACCGGCACCGCCCTGACGGAAGAAGAGGAATTTGCCGCCATCTACAAGCTGGACGTGGTGGAGATCCCCACCAACCGGCCTGTGATCCGGCAGGACTACCCCGATGTGGTGTACAAGACCACCGCCGGTAAGGACCGAGCCATTGTAGCCCAGGTCAAGGAGTGCCACGCCAAGGGACAGCCTGTGCTGGTCGGCACCATATCCATTGAAAAGAGCGAGCAGCTCTCCAAGCTGCTGAAAAAAGAGGGCATCCCCCACAACGTGCTCAACGCCAAGTATCATGAGGCAGAGGCTCAGATCGTTGCTCAGGCCGGTCATTTCGGCGCCGTCACCATCGCCACCAACATGGCAGGCCGAGGCACCGACATCATGCTGGGCGGCAACGCGGAGTTTTTGGCTATGAACGAGCTGAGAAAGCAGGACATTCCGGAGGAGCTGCTGGCTGAGGCCAACGCCTATTCCGAGACGGAGGATCCCGCAGTGCTGACAATCCGTGCTCAGTATGCCCAGCTCGTTTCCGGTTACAAGGCCCAGATCGCCCAGGAGGCGGAGAAGGTCCGCCAGGCCGGCGGTCTGTTCATCATCGGCACCGAGCGCCACGAATCCCGCCGGATCGACAATCAGCTCCGGGGACGTGCCGGCCGTCAGGGAGACCCCGGCGCCAGCCGCTTCTACCTGAGCCTGCAGGATGACCTGATGCGCCTGTTCTCCACCGACAAGGTCACCGGACTGATGGACGCTCTGGGATTGGATGAGGACACCCCCATCGACCAGAAGATCCTCAGCAGCGCCGTGGAAAATGCCCAGAAGAGCGTGGAAAGCCGGAACTTCCGCTCCCGGAAGAACGTTCTGGACTACGACGACGTGATGAACGTTCAGCGGGAAGTAATCTACGCCCAGCGGCAGAAGGTGCTGGACGGAGAAAACCTGAAAGATAACATGATGCAGATGCTTCACACCTACATCAGCTCCACCGTTTCCTCGGTGCTCAGCGCCTCCGGCGGCGTTCTGGACGCCTCTTCCCAGAAGGAGGTCCTCCGTTCCCTGGAGGGCGTGTTCCTGCCCAAGCCGTACGCCATGGAGCTGTGCGGTTCCGCACAGGAGCTGACCGATGCCGTGTGCCGGAAGGCTGAAGAACTCTACAATGCCAAGGAAGCCCGCTATGGGGATGCCATCATGCGGGAGCTGGAGCGCGTGGTCATGCTCCGGGTGGTGGACGAATACTGGATGGATCATATCGACGCCATGGACGACCTGAAAATGGGCATCGGCCTCCGGGCATACGGCCAGCACGACCCTGTGGTGGCTTACCGGGAAGAGGGCTATGAGATGTTCCAGGCCATGATCACCGCCATCCAGGAGGAGACCATCCGCCGGATGTTCCTGGTGGAGCTGCGGCCCACTCAGGAGGTCAGGCGGGAGAAGGTGGCCAAGGAGACCGGCACCGGTGCCGCCACCCAATCGGAAGTCAAGAAGGTTCCCATCCGGAAAGCCAAAAAGGTTGGCCCCAACGACCCCTGCCCCTGCGGCAGCGGCAAGAAATACAAGAAGTGCTGCCGGGAAAAGGACATCGCCGCCGGTCTGGATGTGTGATCGTCCACCCCGCACAGGAGTACAATCATGTCTGTGAACATCCTGGTCCGGGGCTCTTTCGAGTGCCTGACCGCAGAAACGATCCCGGTGCCCCATTGCTTCACCACCCGCCGGGGCGGTGTCAGCCCCGGGTACCTTTCCTCCCTGAATATCGGCACCCACCGGGGAGATTCCCCGGAAAACGTGACGGAAAACTACCGCATTCTGGCAGAACACCTGGGATTCGATCCCGGCAGGCTGGTTCTCTCCTCCCAGACCCACAGTGACACCGTCACCCGGGTCACCTCCGCCCACTGGGGCGCCGGGCTGACCCGGCCGCCTCTGCCGGCCTGCGATGCTCTGATTACCGACACGCCGGGCACCACACTGGTGGTTTTCACCGCGGACTGCACGCCCATTCTGCTGTGGGATTCCCGGACCGGCGCCGTTGGCGCGGTCCATGCCGGCTGGCGGGGAACTGCCGCCAACATCGCGGGAAAGGCCGTGGAGGCCATGGTCCGCTTCTTCGGCACCAACCCTGCCGATCTCCGGGCCGCCATTGGCCCCAACATCGGTTCCTGCTGCTTTGAGACGGACCGGGATGTGCCGGAGGCTTTGCTTGCCGCCTACGGCAGCGCCGCCGCCCCTTTCATCCGGCAGCGTGGGGAGAAATTCTTCCCGGATCTGAAAAAAATCAACGCCCTTGCCCTGGAGCAGGCCGGCGTCACCATGCTGGATGTCAGCACGGACTGCACCGCTTGTCAGCCGGACCGGTTCTGGTCCCATCGGATCACCGGCGGAAACCGGGGCTCCCAGGGCGCCCTTATTACCTGTCTTGGAGATACCCTATGAAAAAGACCATCGTCCTTCTTCTGACCCTTGCCCTTTCCCTGAGTTTCTTTGGGTGCGGTGCCGCCCAGGATCCCGAAAACTATGTCCCCACCGGCGATGCCCTGGATGATGGCAGCGGAAATGCCCCTGCCCTGTCCGCAGCGGATCAGGCCCAGCAGGAGCTGACCCTGATCTTCTATCGGAACGAGTCCATGAACCCCTACCTGTGCAGCAACTTTACCAACCGGGCCCTGTTTTCCCTGCTCTATCAGGGGCTGTTCTCCGTGGACAGTGCATATCGGGTGGAGCCGGTGCTGTGCAGCCGGTACAGCTGCTCCGAGGACCAGTACCGCTACACCTTCTATGTGGACGAACGGGCCACCTTCTCCGACGGCAGCCCCGTAACTGCCGAGGATGTGGCCGCCAGCCTCAACGCCGCGTTGGAAAGCGATATCTACCGGGGACGGTTCTTCTATGTGCAATCCGTGGAACTGGAAGAGGACGGCGGCGTGTCCGTGTACCTGTACCATGCCTACGAGGATCTGCCGCTTCTGCTGGACGTGCCCATTCTGAAGGCCTCTCAGATCAGTTCCGACCGTCCCATGGGCACCGGTCCCTACTCCCTGGTCAGCACCATCACCGGCGGCCGGCTGGTCCGCCGCAGCAACTGGTGGTGCCAGGCGGAGCTTCCGGTGGATCTGCCCTACATCACTCTGGTGGAGGCCACCTCCAACACCCAGATCCGGGACGAATTCGAGTACCGGGATCTGGATCTGGTCTGCGCCGACCCCGGCTCCGGACTGTACGCGGATTTCCGCTGCGACTATGAGCTGTGGGACTGCGAAAACGGCTATTTCCTGTATCTGGCCTGCAAGCCCGACAGCAAAGTGTTTTCTTACGATGGTGTCCGCGCCGCCCTGACCTACGCCATCGACCGGGATTATCTGGTGGAGACCTACTACCGGGGCCACGCCCGAAGCGCCTGCCTCCCCGCCTCCCCCCAATCCCCCTACTACAACACGGCTCTGGCCAACCGATACCGCTACGATCCGGACAGATTCTCCGCCGCCGTAGCTGCCGCCGGAATGCAGGGAGCCACGGTGACCATGCTGGTCAACGGCGGCGACAGCCTGCGGCTTCAGGCGGCAAAAGAGATCGGCAAAATGCTGGAGGCCGGAGGACTGCAGGTGAAGTTCCTCACCCCCGATGCCGCTGCCTTTGAAGAAACTCTGCTCTACGGGGAGTACGATTTCTACCTGGGCATGACTCAGCTCTCCCCCAACATGGATCTGAGCCAGTTCTTCTACATCTGGGGAAGCCTGAGCTACGGCGGTCTGGACGATGACACCCTGTATGCCCTGTCTCTGGAGGCCCTGGCCAACAGCGGCAATTACTACAACCTCCACCGCCAGGTCATGGATACCGGCGCCATCTGCCCCATTCTGTTCCGGAGCTATGCCATCTATGCCACCCGCGGTTCCCTGAAAAGCCTGAACCCCGCCAGAGATGCTATTTTCTACTACTCCATCGGAAAGAGCATGGACGACGTGCTGGTGGAGTGAGATTCGAAAGGAGAACCCCATGAAGCGAAGAGAACTGGAGGTCACCGACCCCCGGCAGATCCGGGCCATTCTGGATTCCTGCAAATACCTGAATCTGGGCCTGTGTGAAGACGGCCAGCCCTATGTGCTGCCCATGAACTTCGGCTACACCCTGGAGGACGGCAGTCTGACCCTGTATCTCCACGGCGCCACCGACGGATACAAGTATGCGCTGATGGAAAAGAATCCCAACGTGGCCTTTTCCATGGTCTGCGACGTGGTTCCCTATTCCGGGGAGAAGCCCTGCCAGTATGGCAACGCCTACAGCAGCCTGATGGGCAGGGGCACCATCCGGATTCTCCGGGATCCCCGGGAGAAGATGGACGCCCTGTCCCTTTTCATGCACAGCCAGACCGGAAAGGACTTTTCCTTCAACGAAAAACTGGTCTCCATCGTCAATGTCATGGAGATCCGGGTCACGGAATACTCCGCCAAGCGCCGCCCTCTGCCGGAGCGGATCGCCGCCGGACGCTAAGTTACTGCATCCTCACCAAAATAGCACGACGGACTGTTTTGTCCCTCGTGCTTTTCGCAGTTTTTATGGCTGTTTTCACTTTTTTCATTGATTCTCCCATGATCCGGCAGTAAAATAGGGGAAATTCGGTTTCGGCTGCGGCTGCAGCAGGAGGCATGATCCATGAAAACACCCCATCCGTCCACCATCACCCAGGGCCCCATTCTTCCCGCCCTGCTGCGGTACTATTTCCCCATCGTTCTGGGTACCTTTTTTCAGATGCTCTACAACACCGCCGATGCCATCATCGTAGGCAGGTTTGTGGGCAAGGAAGCCCTGGGAGCCGTCGGCGGTTCCACCGGCACCCTGGTCAGTCTGTTCATCGGCTTTTTTGCGGGTCTGGGCTCCGGTGCATCCGTGGTGATCAGCCAGCAATACGGTGCCCGGAACCGGGAAGGGATCTTCCGCAGCGTCCACGCTACCGTGGCTCTGGCCATTGCCTCCGGCCTGCTGCTCACCGTCATAGGCGTTGGCTTTGCCCGGACCATGAGCACCCTCATCGGCGCAGAGGGGCTGCTTCACCGCTACTGCGTCCAGTACCTGCGGATCTACTTCTCCGGCACTGTGTTCGTGCTGATCTACAACCTGGGCACCGGAATCCTGCGGGCGATCGGTGATTCCCGGCGGCCTCTTTCCTATCTGGTTGTCTGCTGCTTTGTCAACATTTTGCTGGATCTGCTGCTGGTGGGCGTACTGAAAATGGAGGTGGCGGGGGCTGCTCTGGCCACTATCCTGTCCCAGACCGTCAGTGCATTGCTGGTTCTGTCCGCCCTGATTCGCAGCCGGGATGCAATCCGGCTGTTCCCCCGGAAGATCCGTTTCTACGGCAGGGAGCTGACGCAGATCTGCCGGATCGGCATGCCCTCGGGGCTGCAGTCCACCATGTACGCCATTTCCAACGTTCTGATCCAGTCCTCTATCAACCGGTTCAGCACTGACGTCATTGCCGCCTGGTCCGCCTTTGCCCGGGTGGACACGTTCTTCTGGATGGCTCTGGGTGCCCTGGGCACCAGCGTGTGCACCTTCATCGGCCAGAACTACGGTGCGGGAAACCCGGACCGGATCCGGCGATGTGTCCGTCTGGGTCTGGCGCTGGGAGCGGGACTTTCCGTGGTTCTCAGCATCGTGATGCGCTGTTTCGGCTACAACCTGCTGTCCCTGTTTTCCCGGGATACGTCGGTGCTGCAGACCGGCCTGGAGATCGTCCGCTTCATGACCCCGTGGTACGTTGCCTTTGTGTGCATTGAGATTCTGGCCGCCTCTCTGCGGGGCATGGGGGATTCCCTGATCCCCATGCTGCTGACCTGCGGCGGTGTCTGCGGGATGCGGGTCTGCTGGCTGCTGCTGTCCGGCAAGCTCTGGCCGGGCAGACTGCTGGTCATGCTCTCCTGCTACCCTCTGACCTGGGTGGCCACCTCCACACTTTTCGTCGTTTACTACATTTCTTTCACCAAACGCAGAGGCATCCCCCTGTAATCATTACCACCGGCCGTTTGCACTTGCCCCCTTAGGGCTTTTTACCAGCCGAGCCTATCGGCTCATCGAATTCTCTTTCACTTGCGTGTGGTGCCCCACCACCGCAGATGCGGGGTTCGGTGCGCATTCAGGCCCCCTTGTGTAAAGGGTAAGCGAAGCGCAGTCGCGGGAGTGAATGACAGTCCGGTGGACTGTCAGAGCCGCGACCGGACCGCCCGCAGGCGGCTGTCACCG
>JAQXVF010000019.1 GCA_029224785.1 Bacillota bacterium | reverse complement strand
TTGGTAAATCAGTTCAACACCATTTTCATTTATCTGTTTACCGCACTGGCTTCCGGCGGTGCAGTCGTCATCAGCCAGTACATCGGCAAACAGGCAGCAGACGATGCCGGAGAATCCGCCAGTCAGCTTCTGTCCTTTTCTGCGGCATTCTCTTTGTTGATTGCGGTGCTGGTACTCATTGGAAATGAGAGAATGCTTCGCCTGATGTTTGGAAAAGTAGAGAATGATGTCATGCAGGCCTGCATTACATATTTGCGAATTTCCGCTTATTCCTATCCGGCATTGGCTGTCTATAATTCCGGTGCGGCATTGTTTCGCAGCATTGGCAAGACCAGTGTTACGATGTATTTGTCCGTGGCATCCAACATCATCAATCTGATCGGCAATGTGATTGGCGTGTTTGTTCTGAAGGCGGGCGTGGCAGGTGTGGCATACCCTTCTCTCATCGCTCGGACCTTCTCCGCCGCGGCGATTACGTGGCTATGCTTCCGGGAGAAGAATCAGGTTGTATACCGCTGGAAATGGATTTTCCGGTGGAATGGAAGCCTCATGAAGCGCATTTTGAACATTGCCATCCCAAACGGATTGGAAAACGGCGTTTTTCAGTTGGTGAAGGTTGCGCTGAGCAGCATTGTTGCGCTGTTTGGTACTTATCAAATTGCCGCGAACGGTGTGGCACAGAGCATCTGGTCATTGGCGGCACTGGCGGGTGTTTCCATGGGGCCGGTGTTTATTACGGTAATCGGTCAGTGTATGGGAAATGGAGATACAGATGCGGCAGAGGTGTATTTTAAAAAGCTGACGCGGATCACCCTGTTGATTTCATCCGTATGGAATCTTCTGATCTTCTTGCTGACGCCGGCTTTCCTGAACCTTTATGCCCTGGAACCGGAAACAAAGCAGCTTGTGATCTGGCTTGTGCTGATTCACAACATGTTTAATGCTGTGGCGTTTCCGTTCTCCGGAGCCCTCAGTAATGGGCTTCGGGCCGCAGGGGATGTGAAATTCACCATGTATGTGTCGATCATCTCCACAATTGCAGTTCGCTTACTGCTGTCCTATCTTTTTGGAATTACACTGCAAATGGGCGTCATCGGTATTGCAATCGCCATGGTCTGCGATTGGATCATTCGTGCAGTCATATTCTTCTGGAGGCAGAAATCCGGGAAATGGAAATCGTTCCATGTCATCTGAGCGAATCATGTGCCTGTGTCAGCGCCTGCGCCGCACTGCCGGGCGCGGATACGATCAGGAATGGGGCAAACCTGTGAAGCCGGAAGAGAAGCATTGGCATGGTACAGGTGGCTTTTTCTTCACGCATCTTGCAATTACCTGAGGATTCTGATATGATTTTGGATATCAATCAATTTGCAAGGAGTGTACATTATGTTGGAAGCCCAAATGAAAGCACCGGATTTTAACCTCTTGGATAAAGACGGAAATACCGTCAGATTGTCAGATTTTCAGGGAAAGAAAGTTGTCCTGTATTTCTATCCCAAGGACAATACCCCAGGCTGCACCCGGCAGGCTTGCGCCTTTGCCGCAAGCTACGAGCAGTTCAAGGCACAGGATGTTACAGTCATCGGTATCAGCAAGGATTCCATTGCCTCCCACCTGAAATTCGCCCAGAAGTACGACCTGCCCTTCATCCTCCTGTCGGACCCGGAGCTGCAGGCGATTCAGGCCTATGATGTCTGGCAGGAAAAGAAGCTCTACGGCAAGGTGAGCATGGGCGTGGTTCGCACGACCTACATCATCGATGAGCAGGGCATCATCGAAAAGGTCATGCCCAAGGTCAAGCCGGATACCAATGCCGCTGACATTCTTGCCTATCTGGCAGGGGAGCAGTAAACCATGAGAATCATCATATCCCCAGCGAAGAAAATGAAGGCGGATACGGACAGCTTTCCATACCGTGATCTGCCGGAATTTCTTCCCAATTCAGAGGAAATCTGCGCTCAGCTCCAGAGCATGTCCTATGAGGAACTGAAAGAGCTCTGGAAATGCAACGACCAGATTGCACAGTTGAACGTCCGGCGGCTGCAGGATATGGATTTGCACAAGTGTCTCACTCCGGCGGTGCTGGCCTATGAGGGCATCCAATATCAGTACATGGCGCCCGGCGTGTTCACAGATCAGGAGTATGCCTATCTTCAGGAGTATCTTCGTATTTTATCCGGGCTCTATGGCATTCTGCGCCCCTTTGATGGAGTAACGCCGTACCGTTTGGAGATGCAAGCAAAGCTGAAAATAGGGGAGAACAAGGACCTTTATTCCTATTGGGGCGACCGCCTTGCACAAAACCTCTTTGGGGAAACGGACTGCATTTTGAATTTGGCATCCAAGGAATACAGCATCTGCGTGTCCAAATACCTGCCGGATTCCATCCACTTCATCACATGCGTGTTTGGAGAAGAAAAAGGCGGCAAGGTGATCGAAAAGGGAACCATGTGCAAGATGGCTCGGGGCGAAATGGTGCGCTACATGGCGCAGAATCAAGTCAGTGCCCCGGAGCAGGTCAAGTCTTTTAACCGTCTGAATTACCGCTTCGATGCATCCCGTTCGGACGACAGCACTTACGTTTTCCTCCGTGACACGACTGGGGATGCCAATGAATGATTCCAGATGATCAGCGGATCCGCTGCGGAGGATCTGGCTCCTACCGCAGTGTGGTTATCATGATAGCGGAGAATGAAAAACAGGAAACCCCCTGGGCTAATGCCCAGGGGGTTGTGCGGTTTTGGGTGCTGGGGAGCGGGGCATACAGGAGCGATTCCGGCTATGCCCACTTCTCCCATGGGGTCAGGGTAATGCGAAAGCGATGTACGCGCGCGATGGAGGCGGGCGTCATTTTCCTGCGGGGATCAGTTGTTTGCCTGGGGGGAGGAAACCTGAGCTTCACTGACGACAACCTTGAAGGTGACGGACTTGTTGGAGCCGTCCAGGGTGGTGGCTTTGATGGTGACGGTTCCAGGCTTCAAACCAGTGAGAAGCAGTTGATCCTGGTAATTGTCCCCGTATCCGTCCCGGTCGGTCCATGTTTTTACAGTGCCGCTCTTGCCGGATACAGTCCACTTGACATTCTGGTGGGCGCCCCCGTACCCGTACCCGTCGCCTTGATCATAATCATACAGTGCGCCAACGATTTCCGCCCCGAAAATGAAGGTTTCGTTGGTTTCAATGTTCAGCACCTGGTTGTTGGCGGGATACCCATTACCTACACTGTTATATGCCGTAACCGCAATGTGGTTGGCCTTGGAGTAGGCTCTGATCTCCGTTTTTTCGGATACGCTCCCCAAGCCATCAGCGGCTTCTGCCCAGACATAGTAAACGCGGCTGGCAATATCGTAGGACTTGTCGACACTGATGACACCGTTTTTGATGGTTGTCTTGTCGCCAAAGAGCCAATATAGTTCATCGCCCTCGTAGAGACTGCCGTCCTCCTCCCTGGCGATGTGCCAGATGACCTGCTTGTTGGTGGGCACCACACCCTTTTCGCCGGAATCGACGGAAGCAGTGAGCTTCAGGGTTTTGCCGACGTACAGCGGCAGCGGACTGCCCTGCTTATCCGTGGGCCGGTTGATGGTGATGTTGCTGACTTTGTTGACGATCTTGATGGTCGCCTTGGCAGTGGCGGTGAAATCGTCCGACTCGCCGCCGGAGAAGCTGGCGGTGGCGGTGAAGGTGACGGTACCGGTCTTGCCGGGGAAGACGATGGCCGTGGGCTTTCCGTTTTCATCCCGCTCTATTTTGGCAATTTTACCGGTCTTGTCGCTGACGGTGATGTCCGTGACATTGGCGGTGTACTTCTCACTGTTCCTGAACGCTGCAAGCGCCACTTGACTGACGGGGATGGTGCTTCCATCGTTGCGGGCGTAGATGGAAGGAACGGCATCACCAAACACGGTGATGTAAGTCTTGTCAGCGGGGAGAATCAGAAGGTAATAGATGCGTTGGTCTTCAAAGCCGCTGTTGAAGCAGGCGATCCTATGAAGCTCCGCTTCGGTGATATCCCTGGTGGTGAGCTTGTAGGTCTTCCTATTAAAGGAAGTGATATCGTGGTAATCATCCGGGAAAAACCAATCGAACTCCTGCACGGTAGCCAACTGATCCTTTTCGGCGCCATCCACACCCTGGATGCTGTACATGGACTCAGGCTTCAGGGTGATGGTCTGACCGCCTGTGACGACGATGGCTTGATAGGTTTTTCCTTTGAAGATAACCTCCTGGGTTTCGTTGGCAAGCCGCACATACTTACTCTTATAAGCGGACTGGAAGGTTTCAGTGACGGTGACGGTCTTGGTGCCATTGCGGACGGATGCCTTCAGCGTCACGGTGCCGGTGCTCTTGGGGGTCAGCAGGCCGGTTGCCGGATCGTAGCTGGCGTTCTTGCTGGGAGTGTAGGTCACGCCTTCTGTGATCTTTTCCAGAGTTCCGTCGGAGGAGAGCCAGCAGGCCATAAGCTTCATGGGCTTGTCAGGGTTGAATTCGACGGATTTGGAGTTGGAAGAGAAGAGCTTTCCGTCGCTATCCTCAATCGCAAGGGCCAGGGACTTTGCATTGGAACCGGAAGGCGCTACATCAATCAGAAGATAATCATAGGCCTCCCAGTCTCCGTTAGCATCATATGCTTCCAGTATCAGCTTACAGTTCTGCCGGACCTTGTTGGAGATGGTCAGCGTGTTGTTTTTAATGGTGGCGAGGTTGGTGTCGGCAAAGCTGTACGTAATACCGTCAGGCGCCGGGTAGTAGCCCTCATCATCCTCGACCGCCAGGCCAACGTCCCATTTGATCTTGGGGTTAGCCACCTTCAAACTGGGGGTAGCATCCTCGTCATAGAAGGCCTCGGCGGTGAGCTTCAGGGTGCTGCCGGGCTTCAGAGGCTCCTCGGGGACCTGGGTGGTGATGTTCAGGGACTGGGAACAGCCGACGACATTGATGACGCCGGTATACTTTGCGCCGGAGCCGTCCTTGGAGCTGAAGGTGAAGGTGATTTTACAGGGAGCATTGGGGGTAATCCTGTATAAGCAGAGGTTCTCTTGAACCTCCGATATATCCAGTAATTCGGGCGCGGAAGCGGCACCCTTGGGAGAGACCTGAACGCTCAGATTCAAATCGCTGCTTGCCCCGTAGGGAGTCACTTGGGCAAGCAGGAGCAGAGCACCATCCGCGATATCACATTCCCAATAGCGCTGTTTATCGTTGCGGTTGACAGCGGAGCCAATCGAATACGTGGACTTCGGACCGATCATGTATTCAGGGAAAACATAAGCATCAATAGACTCCACGGGAGGAATCACCTGGACGACCTTTTCCGCCTTGACCTCGGGGTTGCTGTTCAATGTGGCGGTAACCAGAAGAGAATAGTCGGAAAAGGGAACGATGTATGTCGTCAGAACGCCCTTATTGGTAATGCTTGCGTAGAAGGGAGTTAGATCTGTGTTGTTCTCCTGCGAGAAATCGGTAGTATCCCGCAGGCGGATGCTCCAGGTGACAGCGGTGTTTTTCATGCCCTTCTCGATGCCGGAGAGCTTGATGGCAAGGGGCTTGCTGCCCATGACGATGGTATCGGGCAGGTTGGTAAAGCTCAGCTCCGCGGGGGCGTAGGTCACGGTGACGGGGATCACCACCTTGGCGGTGGAGTCCTCCAGGGAGGTGACGGTGAGCTTGAAGCTGCCGGAGCACTTGGGCTTGATGGTAATGGTGGCGGTTCCCAGCACCTTGTCGATGGTGAGGGTGACGCCCTTGGGCAGGGTGGTTTTTGTCCAGGAAACCTTCGGGGTACCCTCCTGGCTGGTGCTGTCATAGGCCCTCAGCGTCAGAGTCTGCGTCGTGCCGTTGGAGTTAAAGGAATAGGATTCCCTGGCATCGGGAGCTTCCTCGCCCGTTCCCTCTTTGACGACCAGATTGACCTTGGGGATCACAGTGACCTGGAAGCAGTCAAATTCCCCGCTATCCTCGGTGGCGGTAATGGTCAGCAGCTGGGAAGCCTGGATGTCCTTGTCGGCGTCAATCTTCAGCTTTCCGTCCTCGACCCGTGCAAAGTCAACGGCATTTTCATCAGTGCCGGTAACGTTCCACTGGACGGGCTCATTGGTGGCGTTTTCCCCAACGTATACCACGGCAGCTACGGGAATGCTGGCGCCGGGGCGGAGGACAATATTGGTTTGGTCTTCCGGGGTAACGATCTCCACGTGCCTCGTGGAATCGATATCGACATCATTTTTTGCTGCGTCAGGCGTGGTGGTTTCATCCTGCTCTTTCGGGAGGATCTGAATCCGAATTTCACCTTCGGCAACAGGGATGACCGTTCCATGATCCGTGTCCGTCACACTGGCTGTTATGGTCACAGTGATCGTATCGGGATCAGGCACCTCGGTGGGCGCCTGGAAAGAATTCATGTTGTCCTTCAGAACCAGCAAATCCGAATCGGAGCGGAATGCGGCGCCTTCAATCTGCTGACCATTTTCGTCGTAAGCGCACAGGAGAATCTGCTTTTCCTCACCGACATACAGCTCCAGCTCCTCGAGCACGACAGGCTGATCATGATCATCGTCGTAAACGACCACGGTCGGCTTGCCGGTCAGGGTGATGCTGAACTCCACCGGCTCGGCAAGCTGGTGGCCTTCGGCGACCGAAGCTTCGTCCTGGGAAACCCGGATGGTGGCTTTCTGCGCGGGCTTGGCCCCCTCGGCGGCAGACAGAACGTTGTCCGCGCTGATGGAGACATTGCCGCTTACAACCTCCCAGTAAAGACCGGCGTTGACTTCTTCACTGTCGTTCAGGCAGGCGGACAGGGGGAGTGTCTCATCGAGCTTCAGCGTGAAGTCCGTAAGCATGGGACTGGCATATCTGATTTGGTCCCGGCAGGGCACAATGGTGATCGGAATATTCCAATACAGGTCCTGTTCACAGTGGAAGCAGGAAACCGTCAGATACAGCTCGGTACCCGCAGGGGGGACCTTCGTAGCGGTGACGCTGGCAGAGCTCTGTGTGACACTTTCTGCACAGATGTACTCGGTGTTGCTCGGAACCACCGTAAAACGATCGGCATCAGAGGCCGGGTCAACCGCATATGCAATGGTAACCGGATGGTTGACCATCAGCTCCCACGGTTCGCCGTCCGCAACAGGAATACCGTTAATTGTCACGGTAAGCCTGGGCGAATCAGTGTTCTCCGGCAGATCTTCCTGCTCAGAGCCGTCCTCCGGCAGATCTTCCTGCTCAGAGCCGTCCTCCGGCAGGTCCTCCTGCTCAGAGCCGTCCTCCGGCAGGTCCTCCTGCTCAGAGCCGTCCTCCGGCAGGTCCTCCTGTTCGGAGCCGTCCTCAGGCGGGACCTCCGGTGTAGGCTTATCTTCCGGTTCTTCAGAGTTTTCTCCGGCAATGAGCGTGGTCTCATTCTCCGGAGCATCAACTTCTGCCGCAAAGGCCTGTACAGGCACCATGGACACCGTCATGACCATGGCAAGCAGAAGCGCCAGTAA
>JAQXVF010000018.1 GCA_029224785.1 Bacillota bacterium | reverse complement strand
AAAAATCTGCCTGCCGATGTGGGCATTTACATCGTGGGCGGGGAAGCGGATGAACGGTATATCAATCTTCGGCAGGAGCTGGGACTGGAGAAAACCGTCCACTTCTGGGGGTTCCGCACCCGGGATCAGCTGACGGAGCTTTACAAGGCGGCGGATCTGTTTTGTCTGCCCACCCGGGAGGACATCTGGGGACTGGTGGTGAATGAGGCCATGGCCTTTGGGCTGCCGGTAGTGACTACGGAGCAATGCGTAGCGGGGATGGAACTGGTGGAAAACGGCGTCAACGGCTGCCTTGTGCCCATCGAAGACCCGGATGCCCTCAGCGAAGGATTGAAGAAAATACTTTCCTCCGATCTGGAGGCCATGGGCCGGGCATCTCTCCAGAAGATTCAGGGCTATACCATTGAAAACATGGTGAAGGTCCATCTGACCCTTGTGAACGAAAAGGAGTAGGCCATGATTCAGTTCAGTATCATTACCGTATGCCTCAACGCCGGACAGGGACTGCTGGACACGGTGGCGCGCACCTTGGGCCAGACCTACGAACATTTTGAGATCCTCGTCAAGGACGGCGGTTCCACAGACGGAAGCATTGAACAGCTCCCCCCCGACCCCAGAATCCGGGTGGTCACCCGGAAGGATACGGGCATCTACGATGCCATGAATCAGGCCATTGAGGAAGCAGCGGGAGACTATCTGATTTTCATGAACTGCGGCGACTGGTTTTACAGCTCCGAAGCGCTGGGGGCCATTGCCGAGGGCGTGGGAGAAAGCCGGCTGCCGGTGTATTACGGCAAATGCTTTGACCGGATGACAGGGCAGGTGCGGGCCTACCCGAAGCAGCTGACCCGGATGACCTGCTACCGAACCATGATCTGCCATCAGGCCATGATTTACCGGGCGGATGTGCTGAAAAACCGGCCTTATGACCTGTCCTACCCCATTCTTGCGGATCGGGAGACCCTGTGGCATCTGGTCTGCGCGGAAAAGGTGGAGCCAAAGTATCTGGACACGGTGATTGCCGACTATCAGGGCGGCGGGGAGAGCGCCAGCGAGAAATATATTGCGCGTAACCGGGCTGACCAGCAGCGGCTTCTGGATACCTATTATCCAAAAAGGGAACAGCTGAAATATAAACTCATGATGGCGCTGACCTTCCAGAAGCTGCGGGTGGCCCTGTCCAAAAGCCCCAAATACAGCAAATACTATTTTAGAACCATTCAGACCCTGTACGACTGGAAGGAGCGGATCCGGAAATGAAAAGCATTCTGCTGAAGGTCATATATTGGTGGGAAAGAATGGTGAATCTTCTGATCCTCCGCCGGAAAAAGGTGGTTTTTGACAAGTCCATCCGCTTCCACGGGATTCTGGGCCTTTACGGAAGGGGACAGGTCTGCATTGGCAAAAACGTGCTGATCAACTCCAAGGAAAGCGCAAACCCCGGCATGGGCTGCTATCCCAAGACGGTCTTCAACGTGCCCGGGGGCAGGCTGACCATTGGGGATGATGTGGGGATGTCCGGTGCTGCCATCTCCTGCGTGGAGAAGGTGACCATTGGCAGCCACGTCCTGTTGGGAGGCGGCGTGAAGATCATGGACTCGGACGCCCATTCTCTGGACTTTGCAAAACGGGGAAAGGGACACAAAATCGATGTGCCGGTTTCCCGGCCGGTCACCATTGGCGACCATGTCTTTGTGGGAGCAAACGCCATGATTCTCAAGGGTGTGACCATCGGAGAAAAGGCCATCATCGGCGCCGGCTCCGTTGTGACGAAAGATGTCCCCCCGGGGGAAATCTGGGGAGGAAACCCGGCCAAAAAGATTGGCATGGCGCCATAGTTTGAGAAAAAAGGAGAATGGGGATGAAGGTACTCTGGCTGTGCAACAACGCCCCCGGCGTGGTGCGTTCCGCCCTCAGCGGAAAACCGGAGAGTCAGGTCAATTGGCTCGACCATGTACTGCATGACCTGCGGCAGCAGGGAATCACGCTGAGAATCCTGTACCGGGGCAGCGGCGGGCCGGGGCAGATCGATGCCGGGTGCAGCTATGCCCCTGTGCCGGAAACCCCGGCCCACATCTACCAGCCGCAGCTGGAAGAAACGTTCCGGCAGGAGCTGCGGAGCTTCACGCCGGACGTGATTCACAGCTGGGGCGTGGAATACCATCATGCCCTTGCCATGGTGAATGCGGCGGAAAAAGAGGGGATGCGCTCCCGGATGGTTGCCAGCATTCAGGGCCTGTGCAGCCGCATCGCGCCCCACTATGCCGATGGTCTTCCCGTAAAGGCCCTGCGCTGCCGAACCCTGCGGGATCTGATCCGCCATGACAGCATTCTGGTGCAGCAGGCCCAGTACGCCCAGCGGGGAGAACTGGAAACGCAGGCCCTGGGTAAGCTGAATCATGTCATCGGCCGAACGGAGTGGGACAAGGCGAATGCGCTGGAAATCAATCCCGGGATTTGCTATCACCACTGTGACGAAACGCTGCGGGATGTATTCTACACTGGTCAGTGGGCCTATGACCTCTGCCGGAAACACCGGATATTCGCTTCCAGCTGTTCCTATCCCGTGAAGGGCTTCCATATTCTGCTGGAAGCGCTGGCCATTGTTCGCAAGACGTATCCGGATGCGGAGGTTGCCGTCACAGGCAGATCCTTTCTTGCCGGAGATATCCGGAGCCGCGCCCGTCAAAATGGGTACGAACAATACCTGAACAGCCTTGTTAAGCGGAAGCATTTGGAAAAATCCATTCATTTTCTTGGCCATTTGTCGGCACAGGACATGAAACAGGCCTATCTGGATGCCAATGTGTTTGTGCTGTCCTCCACCATGGAGAATTCTCCCAATGCGCTGGGAGAGGCCATGCTGCTGGGACTGCCCTGCGTGGCTGCGGATGTGGGTGGCGTTTCCAGTCTGATGGGGGAAACTGAGGGAATTCTCGTAGATCCCGTGAACTCGGTGAAACTGGCTGAGGGCATCTGCCGGGTGTTTGCCATGGCAGAAGAAGCGGAATCCATGGGTGCGGCGGCCAGGAGCCGGGC
>JAQXVF010000017.1 GCA_029224785.1 Bacillota bacterium | reverse complement strand
GCACGGAGGTCATCCAAAAGTATGGCGACGAGCATGTGAAAACCGGGGACTTGATTGTCTACACCTCGGCAGACTCCGTATTTCAGGTAGCCGCCCATGAAGAGGTTGTGCCTTTGGAGCAGCTCTATGAATACTGCCATGCCGCCCGGAATATTTTGAAAGGCAAGCACGGCGTGGGCCGTGTCATTGCCCGCCCCTTTGTAGGGGAGAGCGGGGCTTATAAGCGCACCGCCAACCGCCATGACTACTCTTTGGAGCCCCCGGCAAAAACCTTGCTGGATGCGGTCAAAGAAGCGGGGCTTAGCAGCATCGGCGTGGGCAAGATTCATGACATTTTCGCCGGGCGGGGGACTACGGAGCATGTGTACAACAAGAGCAATGAGGAAGGAATGGCCCACACGGATAATTATGTAAACCAAGATTTTACCGGCCTGTGCTTTGTCAATCTGGTGGACTTTGATATGCTCTACGGCCACCGCCGGGATATTGATGGCTACGCCAAGGCTCTGACCCGGTTTGATACCTGGCTGGGCAGCTTCCTGCCCAAGCTCCGGGAGGGGGATGTGGTGATGATCACCGCCGACCACGGCTGCGACCCCGCCTACACCGCCACCACCGACCATACCCGGGAGTATGTGCCCCTGCTGATCGCCGGCCCCGGGGTGAAGCCTGTGAATCTGGGCACCCGGGAGAGCTTCGCGGACATTGCCGCCACCGTGGCGCAAATGCTGAATGTGGAGCTTGCTACCCCCGGCATCAGCTTCGCCAAAGATGTATGCCCATATCCGATTTCATCACCTGCGCAATAAATTGGAATTTGACGGTGGAGGTGGGACAAAACCGTAGGGAACGGCCCACGTGGCGCTTCCGTTTCCACCGTACCAAACGGGCGGGTCAAGACCCGCCCCTACAGGGGCGTGGTAAATTGCGGCACACCTGTAGGGGCCGGTCTTGACCGGCCCGAAACCCCAAACCCACCACTGAGGAAAACGAGGTGCGGCGGGGCGGAACGGCACATGGGCCGTTCCCTACGGGTGTTTTGGGGGTACATCGCTAAATTCCAATTTATCCTTTTGCTGAATAAGCGGATAAGCATTAAAGTATTGTAATGATTGATTCGGGAGGTTTGTTATGACACCTGAAAAGCTGGTTGAGCTTGCCAAAGAAGCCATGACCCATGCCTATGTGCCTTACTCCGGCTACAAAGTGGGGGCAGCCCTGCTTTGCGGCGACGGCAGCGTGTATCAGGGCTGCAACATCGAAAACGCGTCCTACAGTCCCACCGTCTGCGCCGAGCGCACCGCCTTTTTCAAGGCCGTGTACGACGGACACCGCGCCTTTGAAGCCATCGCCGTCTGCGGTGGCAAGGACGGTGTGATTACCGGCGCGTTCCCCCCCTGCGGCGTGTGCCGTCAGGTGATGCGGGAATTTTGTGACGATGATTTTCTGCTCTACCTGGTGGACGCGGAGGGATTTGAGACGGTGACGCTGGCAGACATTCTCCCCCACAGCTTCAGCCCGAAAAAACATCTGGGAATAGGCTGAAAACCGGGCAATTCTTTATGTATTTTGCACGAATCTTCGAAAATCAGTTGATTTTCTCCTGCAAATGTGCGACAATGATATTTGGTAATTCAAGCTACCAAATATTTTATAACGAAAGTTATGGAGGAAAGAAACATGAAGAAGATCATTGCACTTCTGCTGGCTCTGGTCATGGTCATGGGTCTGGTCGCTTGCGGTGAGAAGGCTCCCGAGGCTACCGAGGCCGCCACTGAGGCAGCAACCGAGGCTGCAACCGAAGCAGCCACCGAGGCAGCAACTGAGGCTGCAACGGATGCTGAGTCCGAAGCTACTCCTGAGGCAGCCGCTGATCCTGCTGATGCCATCCCCGACGAGATGACTTCCAGCGACGGCAAGTACCAGGTGGCTTTCATCACCGATGTGGGCCAGCTCAAGGACAAGTCCTTTAACCAGGGCACCTACGACGGCGTGAAGCTGTACGCTGCCAATGCCGGCAAGTCCTACAAGTATTATCAGCCCGCCGGCGGCGACCAGTCTACCGATGATGACCGTTACGCTGCCATGAAGCTGGCTGCCGAGAACGGCGCGGAAGTCGTTGTCTGCGCAGGCTTTATGCAGGGCAACGCTCTGGCAAAGGCTGCCGCTGAGTTCACCGATGTGAAGTTCGTCTTCATCGACGGCTGGGCAATGGGTATGCCCAACCTGGCCGGCATCTGCTTCCAGGAAGAGCAGTGCGGCTATCTGGCAGGCTATGCCGCCGTTAAGGACGGCTACACCAAGCTGGGCTTCTCCGGCGGCGGCGGCGGCAACAATGCTGCCTGCAACCGTTACGGCTGGGGCTTTGTCCAGGGCGCCGATGCAGCAGCCCGCGAGATGGGCGTTCAGGTCGAAATGAAGTACTCCTGGCTGTATGGTTCTTCCTTCCAGGCTTCCAACGAACTGCAGACCATGGCTGCCGGCTGGTATCAGAACGGCACTGAGGTCATCTTCGCCTGCGGCGGCACCATGTTTGCCTCCATCTCCGCAGCAGCTTCTGCTGAGGATGCGGCTGTCATCGGTGTTGACGTTGACCAGTCCTTTGAGTCCCCCACCGTTATCACTTCCGCTATGAAGGGCATCGGCGAGGCTGCTTTCCAGGCACTGACCGCTGCCGAGACCGAAGACGGCTGGAAGGCTCTGGTGGGCGAAGGCAATGACACCATCGTTCTGGGCGCTGCGCAGAATGCTGTGGGTCTGCCCGTGGCAACCTGGTCTCTGACCGGTTGGACCGTTGAAGAGTACGAAGCAATGCTGGCGGATATCGTTGCAGGCAAGATCGAGATCAATGCTGACGATGTTCCCGAACCCGCAAGCACCGACAACGTCAACGTGATCATCATTAAGTAAGAAATCCCTTTGAAAGAGGAAGGCTCCGGCCTTCCTCTTTTTTGACGAAATGACATCGGAGTGACGCTGTACTGTATGGTAAATTCCAGGCGGCTTACTTCAAATGGTGGAAAAAAGCACTGGGCAGTATTGGGTTTTTGTTGATTTTTGCTGATGCAGATGATACAATGTTTATTATTGAGCCACACTGAAGGAGGAAGGAGGGCATCCGATTATGCAGTCAGACTATATCATCGAAATGCTCAACATCAGAAAGGAATTTCCCGGAATCGTTGCCAATGACGACATTACCCTGCAGCTTCGCCGGGGAGAAATCCACGCACTGTTGGGCGAAAACGGCGCGGGCAAGTCTACCCTCATGAGTGTCCTTTTCGGCCTGTATCAGCCGGAGCGGGGCGTGATCAAAAAGAACGGTGAGGTTGTCAGGATCCAGAACCCCAATGATGCCACGGCGCTGAACATCGGCATGGTTCACCAGCACTTCAAGCTGGTGGATGTGTTTACCGTGCTGGACAACATCATCCTGGGCGCAGAGGATACCAGGCTGGGCTTCCTGCAGAAGAAGGAAGCCAGAAAGAAGGTTCAGGCACTGTCGGAGAAATACAAGCTGTCCGTGGATCTGGATGCAAAAGTGGAAGATATTTCCGTTGGTATGCAGCAGAGAACGGAAATCCTGAAAATGCTCTACCGGGACAATGAAATCCTGATCTTTGATGAGCCTACCGCCGTGCTGACCCCTCAGGAGATCGACGAGCTTATGGAGATCATGCGCGGCTTTGCCAGGGAAGGAAAGTCCATCCTCTTTATCACCCATAAGCTCAACGAGATTATGGCGGTGGCTGACCGGGTGACGGTACTGCGCAAGGGAAAATATGTGGGCACCGTGGAAACGAAGAACACCACCAAGCAGGAACTGTCGGCGATGATGGTGGGCCGCCCCGTGCAGCTCCAGGTGGAAAAGGGGGAGAGCACCCCCGGAGATGTGATCCTGGATGTGAAGGGGCTTACGGTACCTTCCAAGCTCCATAAGAACAACGCGGTGAAGGATGTGACCTTCCAGGTGCATGCCGGTGAGATCGTGTGCATCGCCGGTATCGACGGCAACGGTCAGACGGAGCTTGTCTACGGTCTGACCGGTCTGGAGAAGGCCTCTGCCGGAACGGTCACCGTGTGCGGCAAGGATATTTCCAGGGCCAGCATTCACAAGCGCAGCGAAGCCGGCATCAGCCACATTCCCGAGGATCGCCACAAGCATGGCCTGGTACTGGATGATACGCTGGAAAACAATCTGGTGCTTCAGTCCTTCCGGGAGCCCCGGTTCCAGTCCGGCGGCTTCATCAGGAAGAGTGCGGTGCGGGAATATGCGGAGAAAATCATCGGACAGTATGATGTCCGCTGCGGACAGGGCCCTGTGACCGTTGCCCGGAGTATGTCCGGAGGCAACCAGCAGAAGGCCATCATCGGCCGGGAAATCGACCGGGGCAATCCGCTGCTGATCGCCGTCCAGCCCACCCGCGGACTGGACGTAGGCGCCATCGAGTATATTCACAGCCAGCTTGTGGCTCAGCGGGATGCGGGGAAAGCGGTGCTGCTGGTTTCCCTGGAGCTGGACGAGGTGATGAACCTCTCCGACCGGATCCTCGTCATGTACGAGGGAGAGATTGTCGGTGAGCTGGATCCCAGGAAAACAACGGTGCAGGAGCTGGGCCTGTATATGGCCGGCGCCAAGCGCGGAGGGAAAGGAGAAGCACAGGCATGAGAAACTTGTTGGATAAAGAAGGCACCAAAAAGGTGCTGGCTTCTCTGATCTCCATCATCGTCGGCCTTTGCGTCGGCGCAATCGTTGTGATCATTGTTGGCTTAACCAAAGACAGCATTCCTCTCGGCGGTATGTGGGACGGTGTCCGGCTGATTTTTGCCGGTATTTTCTCCACGGGGCGGGACGCCCAAGGCGTTCTCACCTGGGGCTATAATGCCCAGGCACTGGGCAATATGCTCTTCCGGGCCATGCCGCTGATCATGACCGGCCTTTCTGTGGCGGTTGCCAACAAAACCGGCCTGTTCAACATCGGTGCGCCGGGTCAGTATCTGATGGGCACCATGGTATCCCTGATGGTGGCGCTGGCGATCCCCAGCTCCGTTGTGCCTGCGGGGATTATCTGGATCCTGGCATTTCTGTCCGGCTGTCTGGCAGGCGCGGTATGGGGAGCCATTCCCGGTGTGCTGAAGGCGTTCCTGAATATCAATGAAGTGCTTGCCTGCATTATGACGAACTGGCTTGCAGCCAATGTGGTCACCTGGGTCTTTGATGTGACGAACTTCAAAAACGTTGTGGAAAACACCAAGTCCGGCTACATCTACAAGACCACCTATAATGGTGTGCAGACCCCGAAGCTGCTGTTAGACAAGCTGTTTCCCGGCTCTCAGGTCAACGGCGGTATTCTCATCGCCATCCTGGTGGCAGTTGCCATGTATATCCTGATCAACAAGACCACACTGGGCTATGAACTGAAGGCCTGCGGCAGCAACCGCCATGCGGCACGCTATGCCGGTATCAACGACAAACGCAATATTGTGCTGTCCATGGCCATTGCCGGCGCCCTGTCTGCCGGCGGCGCCGCACTGTACTGGCTCTCCGGCAACACGGAGTTCTACTGGTCCACATACCAGTCCCTTCCGGCGGCGGGCTTCAACGGCATCCCTGTGGCATTGCTGGCGGTGAATAACCCCATCGCAGTGGTGTTTACCGGTATCTTTATGGCAATGCTGGACATCGTAGGCGTACAGCTTACCGGCTATACGGCCTACAATGAATACATCACGGACGTGATCATTTCCGTGATCGTGTATCTGAGCGCATTCTCTCTGCTGATTCGCACCATGCTCAACAGCAAAAAGGGAACCAAAACCAATGCCAATGCGGAACCGGCTCCCGCACCGGCACCTGCGGCAGAACAAACGGAAATCAAGGAAGGAGGCGAAGAAGCATGACATTCCTGATTCAGCAGACGCTTCTCTACGCCGTTCCTCTGATGATCGTCGCGCTGGCAGGCGTGTTTGCGGAGCGCAGCGGTATCATCAATCTGGCTCTGGAAGGCATCATGATCTTTGGAGCATTCATCGGCGTGCTCTTTGTCCGGTCCATGCAGGGGGTTGCGGTGTTTGTCAATGCAGCCTCCTCCGGCAAATGGCTCACGCTGCAGGGACTGGAACTGCTGGCCATGCTGGTATCTGCCATCATGGGTGCGGTATTCTCCCTGCTGCTCAGCTTCGCATCCGTCAACCTGAAGGCAGACCAGACCATCGGCGGCACGGCACTGAACCTGATGGCACCGGCGCTGGTGCTGTTCCTCATCCGGATTATTGCCAACCAGAATACCCTGCAGATGGCAACCGGTGATGCAGCAAGCTGGTTTATGATCAAGAAATCCACCTTTGGCATTCCCAAAAGCACCAATTTGGGCTTCTTCGGTGAGACATTCCTCCATAAGGTCTATCTGGCAACCTATGTGTGCATTCTCATCTTTGTGGTCCTGTCCATCGTGCTGTACAAGACCCGGTTCGGCCTGCGGCTCCGTTCCTGCGGTGAAAATCCTCAGGCTGCGGACAGCCTTGGCATCAATGTGTACCGTATGCGCTATACCGGCACCACCATTTCCGGCGCGCTGGCGGGAATGGGCGGATTTGTGTATGCCCTGACCACCACCAACTGCACCGCAAACGGCGATGTGGCGGGCTTCGGCTTCCTGGCGCTGGCTGTTATGATCTTCGGCAACTGGAAACCGCTGAACATCGCCGGTGCATCGCTGCTTTTCGGACTGTTCAAGTGCATTGCGGCTGCATACACCAGCATTGATATCAACGGGGACGGCGTTTATCTGCTGGCGCAGATCGGCATATCCTCTCCTCTGTACCGGATGCTGCCGTATCTGGTCACCCTGGCCGTGCTGGCCTTTACTTCCAGCAAGTCCCGGGCTCCCAAGGCGGAAGGCATCCCCTACGACAAAGGCTCCCGCTGAATTCCCTCCGCCGCTTCCAAAAGGAAGCGGCGGATTTTGATTTGACAAAACCCACAAAAAGAAATGGAGGGAAAAGGGAATCTTTGTACTCCATTTTTGGGATTTTCACTTGCAAAAAATGGCATTTCCCGCTATACTCTTAATAGCAATTTGCGGAAGGAGGTTTTTCCCCGGCAGTTTCCGGGAGAAGAGCCTCTTTTTTACGGAAAAGAGAAAGGAAGTTGTTTATGGCAAAGAAAAACGAAATCACCGATGCCGTCTATGATGCCACCGCCCTGGGTACTTCCAAGATGATGGTTCTGGGCCTGCAGCATATGTTCGCCATGTTCGGCGCCACCGTTCTGGTGCCTGCCCTCACCGGCCTGAACGTATCCACGACCCTGCTGTTCGCCGGCCTCGGCACCCTGCTGTTCCATCTGATCACCGGCATGAAGGTCCCCGCATTCCTGGGCTCCTCCTTCGCATTCCTGGGCGGATATGCCGCCATCGCCCCCATGCTGCCGGATGCCAACGGTGTGGCTTCCGTTGCCAACACCGCCATGCTGCCCTATGCCTGCTTCGGTGTGGCCTGCGCCGGCCTTGTGTACCTGGTGCTGGCAGCCTTCTTCAAGGGCTTCGGCGCCAAGAAGGTCATGCGCTACTTCCCACCCATCGTTACCGGCCCCATCATCATCTGCATCGGCCTGAGTCTGGCCGGTTCCGCCATCAACAACTGCCGCACCAACTGGCTGGTGGCCGTTGCCGCCATCCTCATCGTGGTCGCTGCCAACGTCTGGGGCAAGGGCATGGTAAAGATCGTGCCCATTCTGCTGGGCGTGATTGGCTCCTATGTGTTTGCCATGATCGTGGATCCTGCTGCCCGTGCCAAGGTTGCTGCCACTGTGGCAGAGGCAAAGTGGTTCGGCCTGCCCATTATCTGGGAGAACACCGCTCTGTCCATCTTCGGCAAGGACCTGGATGCGTCCCTGCTGATCAACTCCGTCATCACCATTATGCCCATCGCTCTGGCGACCATCGTGGAGCACATCGGTGATATGTGTGCCATCTCCTCCACCGTGGGCAAGAACTATGTGGCGGATCCCGGCCTGCACCGTACCCTGGTGGGCGATGGCCTGGCGACTACTGTGGCTTCCCTTTTCGGCGCTCCTGCCAACACCACCTACGGTGAAAACACCGGCGTGCTGGCACTTTCCAAGGTCTACGATCCCAAGGTCATCCGCCTGGCTGCCCTGTTTGCCATGGTTCTGTCCTTCTGCCCCAAGTTTGCCGCTCTGATCGTGGCAATGCCTGCCGCCACCATGGGTGGTGTCAGCCTGGTGCTGTACGGCATGATCTCCGGCGTGGGCGTCCGCAACGTGGTGGAGAACCAGGTGGACTTCACCAAGAGCCGCAACGTGCTCGTTGCCGCTATGATCATGGGTCTGGCTGTGGGTGTCAGCTACAACGGCGCCATCAACATCCCCGTAGGCTCCGCTACCATCAGCCTGTCCGGCCTGGCTGTGGCTGCTCTGGTGGGCATCTTCATGAACGCCGTGCTGCCCGGCAAGGACTATGAGTTCGGCACCAATGCCCGTGGCGATTCCGCCGTGGACTTCGGTTCCGCCGCAAAATAAGAATAACCCATTACAAAAAGCGCCGCTGAATTTCAGCGGCGCTTTTAGAGACTGTCGAAAAACCGCCACTTTACGAAAAGCCTCTCTCTGACGAGGAATCCGGGCAGGTGACGGAGGCTTTTCCGCCGCAGCCCTTGGCTCGCCCCTGCGGGGAGAGCTGCCGAGCTTTGCGAGGCTGAGAGGGGCGGGGTGGGGAATGGTTTTTCGGTACAGCATCCCCTCTCAGGCAATGCCCCGTACCGGGTCATTGCCAGCTCCCCCCAAGGGGGAGCCAAGGGACTTTTTTGACACGCTGAAAAAGCGCCGCTGAATTTCAGCGGCGCTTTTATGCAATCGTGTCTGTAAGCCGGGTTCTGTCTTGACAGCCATCTATCTAGGCCTGCCGTTGCCGGCAGGCTCCAGCCACCTCTTGGGGACGGCCGGGCAAGCCTAAAGTCCCACACACGGTGTTGCTTCGGATAGAGTTTACATCATAAAACCCATGTCACCATGGGCTGGGTGCGCTCTTACCGCACCTTTTCACCCTTGCCGGGGAAGGAAAATCTTCCCCGGCGGTATATCTCTGTTGCACTTGTCCTGGGGTCACCCCCGGCGGGCGTTACCCGTTATCCTTGCCCTGTGAAGCCCGGACTTTCCTCATCTGGGACCTTTCGGTACCCATCCGCGGCTGTCCGACACGGTTGCAGAAACATTGTACACAAGGAAGCTGCAAATGTCAAATATCTTGCAAAATCTTTTCTCCCGGGATATACTATAGGCATAAGAATAGGAAAACGAGGCGTTTTTATGGAAACTGCTTTTGATTTGTTTTTTGCTTCCCTCCGGGGAAAGGAAGTGGCGGTGCTGGGACTGGGGGTCAGCAACCGTCCGCTGGTCCGGCTGCTGCTGTCCTTTGGCTGCCGGGTGACGGGGTGTGACCGGACACCCAGGGGAAAGCTGGATCCGGAAATCCTGGAGCTGGAGAAGCTGGGGTGCACCCTGAGCGTGGGAGACGGCTACCTGGAGAATATCCACGTGGAGCTGGTGTTCCGCACCCCGGGTATGCATCCCGGAAACCCTGCGCTGGAGTCGCTGCGCCGGCAGGGAGCACAGATCACCAGCGAAATGGAAGTGTTTTTCGAGGTGTGCCCCTGCACCATCCTGGCGGTGACCGGCTCCGACGGAAAGACCACTACCACCACGCTGATTGCGGAAATGCTGAAGGCGGAGGGAAAGACCGTTCATCTGGGCGGCAACATCGGCACGCCTCTGCTGCCTCTGACGAAGCAGATGCGTCCGGAGGACTATGCCGTGGTGGAGCTCAGCTCCTTCCAGCTCATGGATATGCGCCGCAGTCCCCATGTGGCGGTGGTTACCAACCTGGCCCCCAACCACCTGGATGTGCATAAGGACATGGAAGAATACATCGAAGCGAAAAAGAACATTTTCCGCTTCCAGAAACCGGGAGACCGGCTGGTGGTCAACGGGGACAATGCCATTACGAATGCCTTCTCCGGAAACGGGGAGACCGTCCGCTTTTCCCGGATGGGAAGCGCCGATGCCCGGATCCGACTGGAAAACGGCGTGATTTTCCGGGACACTCAGCCGGTGCTGGAGGCAAAGGAGATCCTGCTTCCCGGGGACCACAACGTGGAAAATTACATGGCAGCCATCGGAGCGGTGGAGGGCCTGGTCTCTGATGAAACCATCCGCAAGGTGGCAGGGACCTTTGGCGGTGTGGAGCACCGCATTGAGCTGGTGCGGGTCAAAGATGGGGTACGCTATTACAACGATTCCATCGCTTCCTCTCCCAGCCGGACCATCGCCGGCCTGCGAAGCTTCTCCCGGAAGGTGCTGCTGATTGCCGGAGGCTACGACAAACACATCCCCTACGATGTGCTGGGCCCGGAGATCTGTACACATGTCAAGAAGCTGTACCTCAACGGTGCAACCGCCGGCCAGATCCGCAGGGCGGTGGAGAATTGCCCGGAATACCGGGGAACGCCGGAGATGGTGGACTGCGGGGACTTTGATTCCGCGGTGAAGGCGGCTGCCCGGGATGCGGAGCCGGGGGATATCGTGCTCATGAGCCCTGCCAGTGCAGCCTTCGATCAGTTCAAAAACTTTATGGTCCGTGGTGACCATTACAAAAAAATGATTATGGAGATGTGAGAAATGGGACTTTCTTCCGTGGTGAAATTGGCCCGAAAGGCTATCCAGGTGGGATACTGCGGCGCGGTCATCGTGGCGGCGGGATCCGCCTCCCGGATGGGGGGCGTTGACAAGGTGATGGCGGACATCGGAGGGGAGCCCATGATTCTCCGGACCGTCCGGGCATTTGCGGAGGCGGAGGTCATCCGGGAGATTGTCATCGTGACACGGGAGGACCTGATCCGACCCGTTACGGCTCTGTGCGGAAAAACGGATCAGGTCCGGGCGGTGGTGGCCGGAGGGAAAACACGGCAGGAGTCGGTGCGTCTGGGCATGAACGCCCTTTCTCCCCAGGTAAAGCTGGTGGCAGTCCATGACGGGGCCAGACCGTTCGCCTCTCAGGCACTGATCGACCGGATGGTTCGGGCAGGCCACAGCTTCGGCGCGGCGGTTCCCGCTGTCCCGCTGAAGGATACCGTCAAGACAAAGAAAAACGGAATCGTGGGACAGACTCCCGACCGCAGCAGCCTCTGCGCCGTACAGACTCCCCAGGTGTTTGATTTTGATCTGCTCCGGGGGGCACTGGCCAAGGCGGAAGCGGACGGAGCGGAGATCACGGACGATGCCTCCGCCGTGGAGCGCATGGGCATGACCGTGAAGATTATGGAGGGGGAGGAGCAGAACATCAAGATCACCACCCCCATGGATCTGAAGCTGGCCGAACTGATCTGGGAGGATATGGTATGAGAATCGGACACGGATACGATGTGCACCGGCTCACCGAAGGCCGGGATCTGATCCTGGGGGGTGTGAAGATCCCCTATGAGAAGGGGCTGCTGGGCCATTCTGACGCGGATGTGCTGCTCCATGCGGTGATGGATGCCCTGCTGGGGGCCGCTGCCCTGGGGGACATCGGACGACATTTTCCGGACACGGATCCGGCGTACAAGGGCATCGATTCCCGGAAGCTCCTGCGGGAGGTGGCAGAGAAGATCGATGCCGCAGGCTATCGGGTGGAAAACGTCGATGTCACCGTCATCGCCCAGAGGCCCAAGCTGAAGGATCATATTCCCGCTATGGAGGAGAACATTGCCTCCGACCTGCACATCGGCATTGATCAGGTCAATGTGAAGGCCACCACGGAGGAAAAGCTGGGGTTTACCGGAGACGGCAGCGGCATGGCCTGCCATGCGGTATGTCTGCTGGAACGGAAATAACGGAAGAAACAGAGCCGGTGTGGGATTGCTCGATCTCACACCGGCTGCCTTTCAGAAAAGGGGAACCCTCTGCGAATCGTGGAATAGAATGTCGCAGAGGTGATGATATGAAGGGCATCTTATTCACATTCCGGTCCATCACCACCGCACAGCGGGGGGAGGAGTTGCTGAAAAGCCGGGGGATCGATGCGGTGCTGCGGAGAACGCCCCGCAAGCTGGGGGAACAGGGCTGCGGCTACTGCCTGACGGTGGAGGAACCGGCCGGAAGAAAAGCGGCGGCACTGATGCGGCAGTATGACATTCCCTTCCGGCGAAGCTTCCGGGTTTTGGGGGAGGATACGGTGGAGGTTCGGCTATGATCTATCTGGACTGGGGAGCCACCTCCTTTCAAAAGCCGCCCCAGGTGGCGGAAGCCATGATGCAGGCCCTTGCCTCCTGCGCCAGTGTGGGCCGGGGCGGCTATGCCCAAGCGAACAAGGCAGCGGAAGTGGTGTACGATTGCCGGAAACGAGCCGGGGAACTGTTTGGAGCCGATACGGAACAGGTGGTGTTTACTTCCAACTGTACGCATGGCCTGAACATTGCGCTGCGGACGCTTTTGAAGCCGGGGGACCGGGTGGCGGTGTCCGGGTTTGAGCACAACGCGGTGATGCGGCCCATCTATGCCATCGGCGCACGGCCGGTGATCTGCGGGCGGAAGCTGTTCTGCTGGGAGGATACGCTGGCAGACTTTGAAAATGCCCTGCGCAGAGGGGTCCGGGCGGCGGTGTTTACCCATGTGTCCAACGTGTTTGGCTACCGGCTGCCGGTGGAGAAACTGGCGGCTATGTGCCGCAGATACGGGGTGCCGTTTGTGGTGGATGCCGCCCAGTCTGCAGGGACACTCCCCATAGACTTCCGCCGCTGGGGCGCGGATTTTGTGGCTATGCCCGGACACAAGGGCCTGCTGGGTCCTCAGGGGACCGGGATCCTGCTGTGCAGAAACGGAGGAATTCCCCTGCTCTTCGGCGGAACGGGCAGCCGGTCTATGGAAAAAACCATGCCGGAATCCCTGCCGGAACGGCTGGAGGCGGGGACTATGAACGTCACGGGCATTGCGGGCCTGAACGCAGGACTCCGGTACCTGCAGGAGACCGGCATCGCCGCCGTGGAGGAAAGGGAAAAACGGCTGTTGAAAATCGCGGAAAAGGGACTTTCCGGAAAGGGATTCCGCTGCTTTTTCGGCGCCCACCAGAGCGGACTGTTCTCCTTCGTGCCGGGCATGGGCTGCGAAGAAATGGCCCAGCGGCTGGCGGAGCGGGACATTGCGGTGCGTGCAGGGCTTCACTGTGCACCGCTGGCCCACGAAAGCGCCGGCACCCTTCACACCGGCACCGTAAGGGTCAGCTTCGGCGCTCTGACCCGGGAGGAAGAAGTCTGGAAAGCGCTGCAGGAATTCACAAAAATTTCATCTGACTGAGACAAAATAAATGCAAGTTTTCTATTGCCATCCCGGGGAGAATCCGATATAATGGGAAGGATAATAGGATTGGTATGCGGTTTTGTACGATCACCAGAAAAAAACAGATCTCAAAGGGGGATTCCGAGGCAATGGATAGTTTCCGTGAAATTGTCCAGCAGTTTTCCACCATGCAGTGGCAGGACTATCTGGACATTGCGCTGGTTGCGCTGCTGCTGTATTGGTGCCTGCCGATTCTGCGGTCCCGGACGACGATCCGAATCGCAGGTGCAGTGGCCGGACTTTTGATTATCACTTGGCTGACAAGCATTTTAAAACTGCATACTCTGAACTTCCTCCTTACCAGCCTGATGACGGTGGGACTGCTGGCACTTGTGATCTTGTTCCAGCCGGAGCTTCGCCGTATGCTGGATCATCTGGGCAATATGAAGATCCGATCCTTCTTCGAAGGCATGGAGAAGAGAAGCGATGTGGATCCCCTGATCCATCAGGTGATCCTGGCGTGTGAGACCATGAGCCGGGAGAAGGTAGGGGCGCTCATCGTCTTTTCCAGAGCACAGGGCCTGGATGAGTACATCAAAACCGGCACCGTGATCGATGCGGAGGTGTCCGAGCAGCTCATCCGGAACATTTTCTTCCCCAAGGCGTCGCTGCATGACGGGGCCATGATCATCCGGGACGGCAGAGTGGCTGCCGCAGGCTGCGTGCTGCCTTTGTCGGACAGCAAACGGATGAGCGCCGATCTGGGCACCCGGCACCGGGCCGGCGTGGGCATGAGCGAGGTGTCCGATGCGGTGGTGGTGATCGTCTCGGAGGAGACCGGAACCATCTCCGTGGCGGAGGACGGGATGCTCAAGCGACATCTGGCACCCCAGATGCTGGAGCAGATGCTGCACACGGCGCTGGGAGCGGAGGAGACCGAAAAGGCGGAGCATTCCAGGCTGCGCCTGCGCCAGAAGATGACCCGGAAGGAAAAAGGTGACAGGTGATGAAAAAAATCCTGATGTTTTTGTTTTCCCTTCTGATCTCCGCAAGCCTTTGGCTGTATGTGGTTACGGTGGTCAGTCCGGAATCTACGAAAACCTACTATAACATCCCCGTGGTGATGCAGGGCATCAACATTCTGACGGAGCGGGGACTGATGCTGACCTCCGGGGCGGAGCAAACGGTGTCCCTGACCTTTACGGGGAACCGTTCCGACCTGAACAAGATCAACAGCAACAACATTACCCTGATCGCCGACCTGACCAAGGTGGACAGCGACGGCGAGCAGGTGCTGCAGTACACCTACTCCCTGCCCGGTGATGTGCCCAACAATGCCGTCACCGTCCAGAGCTGGGATCCCAAGTATATCGTTGTGACAGTGGAGGACCGGATCAGCAAGGATATTCCCGTGGAGGTGCAGTATTCCGGCACCATTCCCAACGGCTACATTGCCGACAAGGAAAACAGCGTGCTGGATTATTCCTTCATCAACGCGGTGGGACCTGCATCGGTTATCAACCGGATCGCCTCCGCCCGGATCGACGTGGATCTTACCCAGCGCAGCGAATCCCTGGATGAATCCTTCCGCTATACCCTGTGCGATGAGAACGGCGAGGCGGTGGATGTGGAGCTGGTCACCACCAATGTGGCGGAGGTCCGGCTGTCGCTGAGCATTCAGCGGGTCATGGAGCTGCCCCTGACACTGACGGTGGTGGACGGCGGCGGTGCCACCCAGAAGACCAGTAAGATCACCATTGAGCCCAGAACCATCCGGGTCAGCGGCAACGAACAGCTGCTGGAGAAGCTGACGGAGTACAACCTGGGAACCATCCGTCTGGCGGAGATCGTCAAGGACACGGATCTGACCTATCAGATTTCCCTGCCGGAGGGTGTGAACAATCTCAGCGGCGTGACGGAGGTTACCGTTTCCGTGAAATTCCCGGATCTGGCCGTGAAGGAGTTCACGGTGAAGCAGATCATTGCGGAAAATGTGCCCGATGGCATGGAGGCGGAAATCCTGTCTCAGGCCATCACCGTTACCGTTCGGGGCGCCAAGCACGAGGTGGCAGCCCTGACGGAAAAGAACATTACCGTGTATGTGGATTTCGGCAACGCGGTGGAAGGAACCTCTACCACCAAGGCCCGGATCGTCATCGATTCCAAGTATCCCAATGTTGGCTGCCTGGGAACGTACAGCGTATCGGCGACTTTGTGGCCCGAGGGCGCGGAAAGAGACAGTAAGACCAATGGAACAGATAGTTAAAGTCCGGTCTCTGCTGCCGGACGGCAAGGCCCGGGTGGTCCATGTGCGGCAGAGCGCCTGCTCCGGGGACTGCCACAAGTGTGCCGGCTGCGGCGCTGCGGAGGAAACCCTGGAGCTGACGGCGGAAAACCCCATTGGGGCTGCGCCGGGGGATGTGGTCATCCTGGAATCGGCCTCTGCGCCGGTGCTTCGGGGAGCCGCCGTGCTGTATGTGCTGCCGATCCTGCTGTTTTTTGCCGGCTATCTGCTGGGAACCGGATTCCGGGCAGGTGCCCTCGGCGGCTGCGCCGGATTTCTGGCAGGACTGGCCCTTGCGGTGCTCTACGACCGGAAGGTTGCCGCCCAAAAGCAGACCGTTTACACCATTACCGGCTTTGCAAAGCCATAAAGAAGGGAAGTAGTACATTGATCAAGAGCATGACCGGCTACGGCCGGGCCGTGGAAACCCTCCGCGGCAGAGAGTTTACCGTGGAGATCCGCTCCGTCAACAACCGCTACCTGGACTGCACCGTAAAACTGCCCCGCAGCGTCTCCTTTGCGGAGGATGACATCAAGCAGGCGGTGAAGCAGGCCATCTCCCGGGGGAAGGTGGATGTCAGCGTGTCCATCCGTGCCGAAGAAGGCGTGGATGCCCGGATTACCCTGAACAAGCCCGTTTTGGAGCAGTATCTGACGCTGATGCGGCAGGTGGCTCAGGAGTATGACGGAGTGGCGGACGATATCAGCGTCACCGCCCTGACCCGGATGCCGGATGTGTTCACCGTGGAGAAGCCGGAGGTGGACGAGGAGGCGCTGAAGCAGGATCTGATGAGCGTCACTGCCAAGGCGATTGCCGGCTATAATGCCATGCGGGAGACGGAAGGTCAGGCGCTGGATGCCGATCTTCGCAGCAGAGGAAACACCATCCTGAATCTGGTTTCTGTGGTGGAAGAGGGCAGCGGCCGGACGGTGGAGGACTACCGCAGCCGGCTGGAGGCCAAGCTCCGGGAGGTGCTGGCAAACACGTCCATCGACGAGAGCCGGATCCTGACGGAGGCTGCCATTTTTGCGGACAAGGTGGCCGTGGACGAGGAGACGGTGCGGCTGCGCAGCCATCTGAAGCAGATGGAGGCCATGCTTACCGAGGGTGGTGCCATCGGCAGAAAGCTGGACTTCCTGCTGCAGGAAATGAACCGGGAGACCAACACCATCGGCTCCAAGTGCTCCGATCTTCAGCTTTCCAAAGTGGTGGTGGACATCAAGGCGGAACTGGAAAAGATCCGGGAACAGACCCAGAATATTGAATGATATGAAGCTGGTCAACATTGGATTTGGAAGTATGGTGGCCGGAGACCGGATCCTGGCGGTGATCGCGCCGGATTCCGCGCCCATCAAGCGGGTGATCCAGGAGGCAAGAGAGCGGGGAATGCTGATCGATGCCTCCTTCGGGCGAAAGACCCAGGCGGTGCTGCTGATGGACACGGACCATGTGATCCTTTCGGCCCTTTCCCCCGAGACCGTGTGCGGACGTGCCGGGGATACCACCGAAGAAGAGAGCGGAGGAGACATTCATGAGTAAAGGAAGCCTGTTTGTGATCTCCGGAGCATCCGGGGTCGGAAAGAGCACGGTGCTGAAGCTGGTGATGGAAGCGCGTCAGGATCTGTTGTTTTCCGTCTCCGCCACTACCCGGCAGATGCGTCCCGGGGAGGTGGATGGGGTGAATTACTACTACATCACCCGGGAAGAATTTGAAGACAGGATCCGCCGGGGAGAGTTCCTGGAATATGACGAGCACAATGGTACCCTGTACGGTACGCTGAACGGTCAGATCCGGGAAAAACTGACCCGGGGCAACGTGATCCTGGATGTGGAGCCGGTGGGAGCCGGCAATGTCCGGAAGGCCTATCCGGATGCCACGCTGATCTTTATCATGCCCCCCTCCCGGCAGGAACTGGAGGAAAGGCTTCGGGGCCGGGGAGACACCTCGCAGGAGCAGATCCGCCTTCGCCTGAACCGGGCAGAATGGGAAATTGAACAGAAAGACTGGTACGATTATGTCGTTGTCAACCGCCGGGCACAGACCTGTGCGGAGGAAATATTAAGAATTATTGCCGAAAAGGCAGATTGATGGAGGAACCCAAAATGCTTTACCCCCCTGTTGCTGATATGCTGAAGAATGTGGACAGCCGTTATCTTCTGGTGAATGTGGTGGCCCACCGGGCCCGCCAGATCGAGGCAGAGGCCCGGATCCTGGAAGAGGAGCTGCCCGAAAAGCCTGTGACCATGGCTGTATGGGAAGTGGCGGACAATCAGCTCACCGCCACCGTGAAAGAAGAGTACCGCAACTGAGAGAAGCCGGAAAGGAGAGGACGGGATGATTGCAAAAATTGCCGTGTCTGCGGCGAACTTTGCCATTGACAAGTCCTACTCCTACCGGATCCCGGAGGGAATGACGCTCAGTCCCGGAAGCCGGGTGGTGATACCCTTCGGAAGGGGAAACCGCCGCTGCGAGGGCATTGTCCTTTCCGTGGAGGAGGGGACCGACCGGAATCTGAAGACGGTGGAGCAGTCCCTGGATCCGGAACCGCTGCTTTCGGAAAATATGCTGCATCTGGCGGCATTTATGCGGGAGCGTTATTTCTGTACCTTCTACGATGCGGCCCGGGTAATGCTGCCCGGGGAGCTGTGGTTTCGGAAAAAGCAGACGATGACCATGCTGGAGGCGGATGCCTGGAAAGGATGCGCCAACCGGGATGCGGAGCTTCTGATGAGCCGGCTGGCGGATCTGGGCGGCAGCGCCGGAGAAGAAGACCTGCGGGCCGTGTTTCCGGACGAACAGCGGTATGCCCAGGCGCTGCGCTATGCCCGGAGCAAAAAATGGATCCGGGAGGACGCGGATTTCCGTAAAAAAGCCTCGGACAAGACCGAGCAGGTGGCAACCCTGGCGTCATCCCCCGAGGAAGCCATGGAGTATGCGGCACGGCGACCCAAATCCGCTGCCATGCAGAGAGAGGTGCTGACGCTTCTGTGTTCTGTGGGTACCGCATCGGTCAAGGAGATTTCCTATTACACCGGTGCCGGGATTCAGACCATCCGGCGGCTGGCGCAGTTGGGATATCTGACCCTGTCCCATCGTCAGGTCCTGCGGACCCGGGAGATCGTTCCGGACCGAATCAGCGGCCCGCTGACACTGAACGAGGAGCAGCAGTCGGTTTTCTGCGGCTTGAAGGAACAGATGGACCAGTCTGCTCCGGGAGCCGCATTGCTGTATGGAGTGACCGGCTCCGGCAAGACGGCAGTCTATCTGAAGCTGATTCAGCATGCCCTGGACCGGGGGCAGTCCGCCGTGTTTCTGGTGCCGGAAATTGCCCTGACACCCCAGCTTCTGAGCCTCCTTGCGGCCCATTTCGGCAGCAGGGTGGCCGTGATCCACAGCAACCTTTCCCCCGGCGAGCGATATGACGGCTGGCGCCGGATTCGAAGCGGGGATGCCACCGTGGTGGTGGGGACCCGGTCGGCGGTGTTCGTGCCGGCAGTCCGGCCGGGCCTGTTTATTCTTGACGAGGAGCAGGAGCACTCCTATGCCTCCGAGGCCAGCCCCCGGTATGATGCCCGGGAGATCGCCCTTTGGCGGGGCAGCCGGGAAAATGCACTGGTGCTTTTCGGCTCTGCCACTCCCCGGGTGGAGACCATGTACCGGGCGAAAACCGGGATCCTTACCTTGTACACCCTGAAAAACCGCTACAACGGGCGAAATCTTCCCCAAGTGGAGATCGTGGATATGCGCCGGGAGCTGGAGCTGGGAAACGACCTGAGCCTCAGCGTTCCGCTGCGCGCAGGGATCCGGGAGACGGCAGACTGCGGGAAACAGACCATTCTGTTTCTCAACCGCCGGGGCAACAGCCGGGCACTGATCTGCGTTTCCTGCCGGAAATCTCCGGAATGCCCACGGTGCAGCGCCCGGCTGACCTACCACAGCGCCAACAACCGGCTGATGTGCCACCACTGCGGTTTTTCCAGAAATGTGCCGGAAACCTGCCCGGAATGCGGCGGCCCTCTGAAACAGATGGGCTGCGGCACCCAGAAGGTCCAGCAGGAGCTGGAATCCCTGATGCCGGACCTGAAGAGTCTGCGGATGGATACGGACACCGTCAATGCCATGAACACCCACGAGAGGATTCTGGACACCTTCCGGAAGGAGAACATTCCCGTACTGATCGGCACCCAGATGGTGGCAAAGGGCCTGAATTTGCCCAATGTGACCTTGGTGGGGGTGCTGGATGCGGACATGAGCCTGTATGCGGACAGCTTCCGGGCGGCGGAAAACACCTTTAATATGCTGACCCAGGTGGTGGGCAGAGCCGGACGGGGCGACACCGGCGGAACGGCCGTGATCCAGACTTTGGTGCCGGAGCACCGGGTGATTACGCTGGCGGCGGCCCAGGATTACGACGGGTTTTACGATATGGAGATCCGGCTCCGCCGGGCAGGAAACTGCCCGCCCTTTGGAGACATTGCGGTGGTGACCTTTACCGGGGAGAATGAGACGGCAGTGCTGCGGGGTGCGGCGAAATTCCGGGACAGCCTGCTGGGCTGCCTGAAGCTGCCGGAATACGAAAAAGAGACCTGCACCGTACTGGGGCCTGCTCCCTGCCCGGTGCCGAAGATCAACTATCACTACCGTTACCGCCTGATGCTGCACGGCTCCTTTGACCGGCCCATGCGGCGCCTGACGGCACACCTTCTGCGGCAGTTTTCCCTGGATAATGCAAACCGCGGGGTGTCCGCCTTTGTGGACGTGAACGGATCAAACGACTGAAAGAGGGAGAAGAATGGGAATTCGAAAGATTTTGACGGACAAGGATCCGGCACTGCACAAGACCTGCAAGCCGGTGACGGATTTCAACGAGCGGCTGTGGAAGCTGCTGGACGATATGAAGGAGACGCTGAAGGAGTCCGGCGGTGTCGGCCTGGCTGCACCCCAGGTGGGCATCCTGCGCCGGGTCGTGGTGGTGGATACCGGGGAAGAAATCGTGGAGCTGGTAAACCCCAGCCTGCTGGAGACCAGCGGCGAGCAGTATGGCCCGGAGGGCTGCCTGAGCCTGCCGGGGAAATACGGCTTGGTCAAGCGCCCCAACGTGGCAAGCGTCCGGGCGCAGGACCGGAACGGCAACTGGTTCGCCCTGGACGGGGAGGAACTGACCGCCCGGTGCTTCTGCCATGAGCTGGATCACCTGGACGGCATCATGTTTACCGAAGTGATGGACCGATTCCTGACGGATGAGGAACTGGAATCCGGAGAATAAGGAGGAACCGGCTTTGAAAGTCGTTTTTATGGGGACACCTTCCATTGCTGCAACCTGCCTGGAAAGGATCCTTTCAGATGGGCATCAGGTTACGGCAGTCTACACTCAGCCGGACCGCCCGAAAAACCGGGGTATGAAGCTGGCGTACTCTGCCGTGAAGGAAGTGGCTCTGGCCCATGGACTTCCGGTGTACCAGCCTGAAAATTTCCGCAGCCCGGAGACGGTGGCGGAGCTTGCCGCTCTGCAGCCTGATGTGATCGCGGTGGTGGCCTACGGCAGGATCCTGCCCCAGAGCGTGCTGGATATCCCACCCAAGGGCTGCATCAACATCCACGCCAGTCTGCTGCCTGCTTACCGGGGCTCTGCGCCGTACCAGTGGGCGGTGCTGGACGGCTGCAAAAAAACCGGCGTGACTGCCATGTATCTTTGCAGCCGGATGGATGCCGGCGATATCATTGACACGGCGGAAACGCCCATCGGGGAGAACGAGACCGCCGGAGCGCTGCTGGACAGACTGGCGGTGCTGGGGGCGGAGCTTCTCAGCAGCACCCTGGGAAAAATTCAACGGGGAGAGGCCGTGGGGGTTCCCCAGAATGAGGCGCAGGCTACCTACGCGCCTATGCTGGACAAGTCCATGAGCCCCATCGACTGGGAAAAACCCGCACAGACGATCCACAACCAGGTCCGGGGCCTGAACCCCTGGCCCTGCGCCACGGCGGAAATCGGCGGTACCCGGTTCAAGATCCATGAGACCGTGGTGGTCCCGGGCAGCACGGACTTGCCTGCGGGGACGGTGGTGGGACTGACGAAAACCGGCTTGCAGATGGCCACCGGCCAGGGTGTTCTGGAGATCCGCCAGCTTCAGGCGGACGGCGGCAAACGGATGGCAGCGCCGGACTATTTCCGGGGTCATCCCCTGGAGGCATAAGCCATGTCTGCCAGAAAAACGGCGCTGGATGTGCTGATCGCCTGCAGAAAGCAGGGCGCCTGGTCCAACGGTGTCCTCAAGGAGTATCTGGAGCGGGACGGACTGGACCGGAGGGATGCGGCTCTGGCCACGCGGCTGAGCTACGGCGTGGTGCAGAACCGGGCCAAGCTGGATGATTCCCTTTCCGGGCTGCTCACCGGCAAACTCCGGGATCTGCATCCGGTGGCGCGGGATATTCTGCATCTGGGATTGTACCAGATCGATGAAATGGACCGGATCCCGGACTCCGCTGCGGTGAATGAGTCGGTTCGGCTTGCCAGAGCCTATTGCAAGGGACAGAGACATATTCCCGGCCTGGTCAACGGGGTGCTGCGCAATGCCGTCCGGACCAGGGACAGCCGGAAACAGCCCGATTCCCTGGCGATCCGCTACAGCCATCCTCAGGAGCTGGTGGATCTGCTGGCCGAATCCGTGGGACAGGACAGGCTGGAGTCTGTGTTGGCTGCCAACAACGGGGCGCCGGACACGGTGATCCAGGTCAATACCCGGAAAACCACCGCCCGGGATCTGATGGAACGGCTGGAAAAGGAAGGGGTTTCGGCAAGAGCCCATGGATGGATGCCGGACTGCCTGGTGCTCAGCGGAACCGGAAGTCTGGAAAAGCTGAGCCCTTTCCGGGAGGGACTGTTCTATGTGCAGGATGCGGCGGCACGGCTGTGTGTCCGGTGTGCGGAGCTTCCGGCAGCGCCGGAAATCCGGGTGCTGGACTGCTGCGCGGCCCCCGGCGGAAAGAGCTTTGCCGCTGCCATGGAAATGGACGGCAGGGGAACCATTGTTTCCTGCGACGTATACGAGCATAAGGTCCGGCTGATTCGTCTGGGAGCGGAGCGGCTGGGACTGGAAAACATCCGGCCGGAGCTGCAGGATGCCTCCCAGCCACGTCCGGAATGGGTGGGGAGCATGGATGTTGTCCTTGCGGACGTACCCTGCTCCGGTTACGGGATCATCCGGAAAAAGCCGGATATCCGGTACAAAGACATTCACGAAACGGAAAAGCTGCCCGAGCTGCAGGAGAAGATCCTGCTGCAGCAGGCAGAGTATGTAAAACCCGGCGGGACCCTGCTGTACTCCACCTGTACGGTGCTTCGCCGGGAAAACGAAGAGGTAGTGGCGTCCTTTCTGGACCGGCGGCCCGATTTTGAGAGGGTGCCGCTGAGACTTCCGGAGGGATTTCCTCCCAACACGACGGGTATGCTGACGCTCCTGCCCGGGGAATACGACACAGACGGCTTCTTTATTTGCCGAATGCGGAGAAAAGCATGAAGATACAATCCATGAATTGTGCCCAGATCAGCTCCCTGCTGAAGGAAATGGGCCAGCCGGCCTTTCGGGCAAAGCAGGTGTTCTCCTGGCTCCAGAAAGGGGCGGGAAGCTATGACGAAATGACCAATCTGCCCAAGGACCTGCGGGAGATCCTTGCAAAGGAGTACCCGATCTATGTGCCCAAGGCGGTGCGAAAGCAGACCTCTGCCCGGGACGGTACGGTGAAGTACCTGTGGGAGCTGGAGGACGGCAACTGCGTGGAGACCGTTCTGATGCGTTATCGCTACGGCAATACGGTGTGTGTTTCTTCCGAGGTGGGCTGCCGCATGGGCTGCGCCTTCTGTGCCTCCACGCTGGGAGGACTGGTGCGGAAGCTGGAACCCCATGAAATCCTGGGCCAGGTGCTGTTTACCCAGAAGGACTCCGGCCTGCCGGTGTCTCATATCGTCCTGATGGGCATTGGGGAACCGCTGGACAACCTGGACAATGTGCTGCGGTTTTTGGAACTGGTCAATGATCCTGCGGGGCTGAACATCTCCATGCGGCATATCAGCCTGTCCACCTGCGGCCTGGTGCCGAAGATCGACGAGCTGGCGGCCAAAAAACTGCAGCTTACCCTGTCGGTGTCCCTGCACGCGCCCAACGACGAGATTCGGAACCGGCTGATGCCGGTGAACCGGGCCTACCCGTCGGAGGAGCTGCTGGAGGCGTGCCGGCGGTACTATGCCGCAACCAACCGGCGGATTTCCTTTGAATATGCCATGATCGACGGGGTGAACGACAGACCCCGGGATGCCAAAGAGCTGCTGCGTCGGCTGCAGGGCCTTCCGGCGCATTTCAATCTGATCCCCCTGAACCATGTGGAGGAAAGTCCCCTCAGGCCCAGCAGCCGGGAGGCAATCGCCGCCTTCCAGAAGATTCTGGAGGACGGAGGCGTGACGGCTACGGTGCGCAGGAGCCTTGGAGGCGACATTGATGCCTCCTGCGGACAGCTCCGCAAAAAATATCAGAAACAAACGGAAAGCAAGTGAGGTGAGCAGGATGGATTTCTGGGCTTTGACAGATGCCGGCTGTGTCCGGACGCAGAATCAGGATGCCTACGGGCTGGAGACGCTGGGAAAGGGCGCCCTGCTGGCCGTGGTGTGCGACGGCATGGGCGGAGCCAAGTCTGGCAATGTGGCCAGCTCCCTGGCGGTGGACGTGTTCAGCCAGGAAGTCAAAAGAAGCTGGAAAAACGGTATGTCGCCGGAGGAAATGGAAGCCGTGCTGGACGGCGCAGTGAAGCTGGCCAATTATACCGTTTTTGATCAGGCAAATCAGTTTGAAGAGTTTACGGGAATGGGCACCACCCTGGTGGCGGTGCTGATCTCCGGCGCTTCGGCGGTCTTTGCCAACGTAGGCGACAGCCGGGGATACCTGATCGGGGAAAACGGCATCCGGCAGGTGACCCACGACCACTCCGTGGTCCAGATGATGGTGGACCGGGGAGACCTGACCCCGGAGCTTGCCCGTACATATCCGGGTAAGAACCTGATCACCCGGGCCATCGGTACGGAAACCATGGTAAAAGGAGATTTCTACCACTGCACGCTGAAAAAAGAAGATGTGATCCTGCTTTGCAGCGATGGCCTGTCCAACATGATGGACCCGCAGGAGATCCTGTTTGAGGTGGTCCACGGCGGACAGAAGGAAGATTGCTGCCAGCGTCTTTTGGACATTGCCAAAAACCGGGGCGCGCCGGACAACGTGACCGGCCTGATGGTGGCAGTGTGACGGTGGGGGAGGAAAACGAATGGACAGATTTATTGGACGGCTGCTGGACAACCGCTATGAGATCCTGGAGATCATCGGTACCGGCGGAATGGCCGTTGTTTATAAAGCGAGGTGCCACCGGCTCAACCGGCTGGTAGCCATCAAAATCCTGAAGGATGACCTGTCTCAGGACGAGGAGTTCCGCAGAAGATTCCACGCGGAGAGCCAGGCAGTTGCCATGCTGAGCCATCCGAACATCGTGCAGGTGTATGACGTGTCCAGCACCGTCGAGGCGGATTACATCGTTATGGAACTGATCGATGGCATCACCCTGAAGCAGTATATGGAAAAGAAAGGCGTGCTCAACTGGAAGGAGACCCTCCATTTCGGTATGCAGATCGCCAAAGCACTGGAGCACGCCCACAGCCGGGGCATCGTCCACCGGGATATCAAGCCCCACAACGTGATGGTGCTGAAAAACGGATCGGTGAAGGTGGCTGACTTCGGCATTGCCCAGGTCATGAGCAAAAGCAACACCCTGACCAAGGAAGCCCTGGGCTCCGTGCACTACATCTCGCCGGAGCAGGCCAAGGGCGGCCGGGTGGACAACCGATCGGACATTTACTCTCTGGGCGTGGTGATGTACGAGATGATCACCGGCAGACCCCCCTATGACGGAGAGACCCCGGTGGCCATTGCCATCAAGCACATCAACGGCGGAGCGGTGAAGCCCTCTGTCTGGAATCCCAATCTGCCTGCCGGATTGGAACAGATCATTATGAAAGCCATGGCTCACGATGTGGCGGACCGCTACGAATCGGCAACGGCCATGCTCAACGATATGGAGGCCTTCCGCAAGGAACCGTCCATGCTGTTCGGAAGCAGTCATGCCGTCCGGGAGGATCCGGACAAGGTGCTGACCATGCCCATCAACACCCAGGCGGTCCGCACAACGGCAGAGCGGGTGGCGGGCAGCCGTCCCGGAACAGCCGGCATGACCGGAACAGGACGGATTGTCAACACGGACCGATCCGATCCCGCTCCCAGACAGCCGGCTCCCACTGCCCAGCAGCGGGAACGGCAGCGGGTGCGCCGGGAAGAACGGCAGAGCCGGGCGGCCACGGTGGCCATTGTGGCGTGCTCGCTGGTGGCGGTGCTGGCCATCGTTATCTTCCTGGTGACGCTGGCAAACGGAAACCTGTTCAACCAGGAGCCGGAAAAGGTGGATGTCCCCAGCCTGCTGGACAAGGATTACACCATGCTGCCCAACTATGAGGGCATCACCATCGTTCTGAAGGACAAGGTCTACCACGAAACCTACCTGAAGGACCGGATCATCCAGCAGCAGCCGGATGCCGGTGACCGGGTGGTTCCCGGAACCAAGGTGTATATCACCGTCAGCCTGGGGCCGGAGCCTCAGGAAAAGACCATGGAGAACCTGACGGGACTGAGCCGGGACCAGGCGGAGCAGTTCCTGGACGGCCTGGGGCTGGACCTGGAGATTACGGTAACGGAAGAGAACGGCGGCGCTGACATGGCGGGAAAGGTCATCCGCACCAGCCCCGGAGAAGGAGAGGTACTGAACCCCGGCCAGACGGTGACGATTTGGATCGGCTCGGTGGTGAAGCGCATGGAGAATCTCACCGATGTCAGCCAGGAATATGCGGAAAAATACCTCAACGGCCTGGATATGGGGATCCACATCCTGGTAAAGGAGGAGAACAGCGAAACCATCAAAGAGGGTCGGGTGACCCGCACGGAGCCTGCCGCCGGGGAAGAGGTGGCCCAGGGCGACACGGTGACCCTGTGGGTCAGTGCCGGCACCGGGGTGATCAAGGCGAAGATGCCCAAGGTGTTGGGATATAAGGTGGAAACGGCGCTGAGTATGCTGCGGGGCTACGGCTTCAATAATATCGAAGTGGACGAGGTGGACAGCACCGAAGAAGACGGCATTGTGCTGGAGCAGAACTATGAGCCGGATGTGGAGCTGGATGTGACCACCCTCATCAAGCTGCGGATCTCCCGGAAGACGGAGGAAAGCACCGCTCCCGGAACCGATCCCACGGAGCCGCCCGTTAGCAAGGATGTGGTGGTCAACCTGCCGGAGTCGGATAAGGACTTTGTCCTGAGCATCCGGAAGGACAACCAGAAGGTGGTCAACGACATTACCGTCATCGCCGGTGCCAGAAGCATCACTGTGACGCTGACCGGAAGCGGAACGGAGGTTTTTGACCTGTATATCAACGACGAGTTCTATATGACGCAGCAGGTGGTGTTTGTTGCCAATGAATAAACGGGAAGAGGGAAGGATCCTCCAGTCGGTCAGCGGCCGGTATCTGGTCCGCACCCCGTCCGGGGATATCTCCTGCCAGCCGAGAGGCAGGCTCCGTCTGTCGGACAGCCCTCTGGTGGGGGACTGGGTGGAGATCACCGCCGATCACGGCAGAGGAATGGTGGAAGCCATTCTTCCCCGCAGGAACCGGTTCATCCGCCCGGCCATTGCCAATGTGGACGCGCTGGTGGTGTTTGCCGCCAATGTAAATCCGGTGACGGATCCCTTTCTCGTTGACCGGGTGACTGCCATTGCAGGAGATCAGGGGGTGCCGGTGATCCTGTGCGTCAACAAATGCGACCTGGATCCGGCGGTGGACCTGATCCGCATCTACCGGAATGCAGGCTATTGGGTCATCCCCACCAGCGCGGAGACCGGCGAGGGGATCGAAGAGCTGCGGCATGCGGTGTCCGGGAAGCTGACGGCCTTTACGGGAAACTCCGGCGTAGGCAAAAGCAGCATCCTCAACCGGCTTTGCCCGGAGCTGGAGCTGAAAACCGGCGAGGTCTCCGAAAAGCTGGGCCGGGGCAGACATACCACCCGGCACGTCCAGCTCTATCCTCTGGATGAAAGCACCTATGTGGCGGACACCCCGGGCTTTTCCTCCTTTGACACGGACATGATGGAGCTGATCCTGAAGGAAAATCTCCAGTATGCATTTCCGGATTTTGCTCCCTTCCTGGGGGGCTGCCAGTTCCGGGACTGCTCCCACCGGGCGGAGCCGGGCTGTCAGGTGACGAAAGCGCTGAAAGACGGGAAAATCGAGAGGACCCGGTACGAAAGCTATCTTCGTCTGTATGAAAAAGCGGAACAGATCAAGGTCTGGGAACGCAAACCGTGATAGGGAAAACGATCCCCAGACCACGGACAGAAAAAACCGAGTGATCCAGCCCTTTGGGGTGGTTCACTCGGTTTTTGCCTGCTTCTTCATTTCGGCGTCGATGGCATCGCAAATAAAGCGGTTCAGGCTTTTGCCCTGGCTGGCGGCAAAATCCTTGATGATCTGCCGCTGCCCCTTTTTGACAATCACATTGATCCGGTCATAAGCCTTCCGGTTGTACCTTGCGGTTGCCTCTTTCTGGGAATCGTAGTATTTCGGATGTTTCATATCATCACCGGAATTTATACTAACGTAAGTATATGGAAAAACATATAATTACTCATGTATAAATAGGATGAAAATGCCAATTGTTATCATTGCATAAGTATACTACAATGGATATCCTGAGTGCGTCCGCACGAAGATTGGCTTGAGAAAGGGCAACCCCCCTCCAACGAAAACCGGATGATCCGGCCCCTCTGGGCGGCGCACTCGATTCTCATCCGATGAACTGAGTCAGAAACAGTTCTCATCCGGGATATGCTCCATAATGTCCTCCACACGGCAGTGCAGAATGTTGCAGAGCTTGTCAATGGTGTTGACCTCCACATTTTGGTTGTGGCGAAGCCGGTTGATCTGTGCCCGATTTACATTGAAATGGGTATACAGGTCATATTGGGTGACACCCCGGGCTTTCATGGTCTTCCATAAGCGGCTATATTCGATCATAAACAAAACATCCCCTGTCTACACTTGACTTGTTTCCATTATCGTGGCAAAATAATGCCAATGATAGTGTTCGTATAATAATACTAATGGATGCGGAGGGATTCTGTTATGCGGGAAATGATCCGAAGAGCCATCGAAGAGGCAGATGATCTGGAGCTGAGCGAAATAATGCAGGCGATCATTCGGAGAGAGAATCACATTTTCCCGGAAAATGAGGCTTTCTTTCTCAGTCTGCCGAAAAACGACCGGGAGGAACGGCGGCGTGTTCTGGATGGTGTGACCAGATGCCTGCTGGAGGAAAAACAGGATGGTCCCCGAAAAGGAAATCTGGGAAAGTAACAAATTTTTGTCTTGAATTTTGTTGATTTTTCTGAAATTGTGCTTGACAATCAGATAGGAGAATGGTATGATATTTGGGCGCGTGTAGGGATACTATGCGCACAATGCGATGAAGCAGGAGATTGCGGCCTTGCCGGTAACTTCTGCGGAGTATGTCCGGTCATCGGGCGGCTGAACTGTCCTGTCTGGTTGGCGTATATCGCCGCGGCAGGGGAAGGTCGGCCTTGTGTCGGCCATTTTTCCTGGCCCGGAGTGATACGCACGGCGACGGGGACACACAGTTCGACCGTACCCAGGTACCACGCAAACTGAGTACGATATTCAAGGAGGAAACAAAACCATGGCAAATCAGGAAATGATTCGGATCCGTCTGAAGGCATATGACCATCAGCTGATCGACTCCAGCGCAGCAAAGATCGTGGAGACCGCAAAGCGCAACGGCGCCCAGGTTTCCGGCCCCATTCCCCTGCCCACCAAGAAGGAAGTCGTCACCATCCTTCGGGCTGTTCACAAGTATAAGGACAGCCGTGAGCAGTTCGAGCGCAGAACCCACAAGAGACTGATCGATATCCTCAACCCCAACCAGAAGACTGTCGAGGCCCTCATGAGCCTGGAGCTTCCCGCTGGCGTTGAGATAGAGATAAAGCTGTAATCCCTTAGAAATAAGGAATTGCCGCTGCCCGCACTGTCTGGCATCGGGCGGACGGGTCATGTTGGCACGGGATAGCCAATGATCCCGGTCAACCAATAACCTAAAAAAGGAGAAAACAAACATGCGTAAAGCAATCATCGGCAAAAAAGTGGGCATGACCCAGATCTTCGATGAGAACGGCAAGGTTATTCCGGTTACCGTTGTGGAAGCCGGTCCCTGCGTAGTCACTCAGAAGAAGACCGTTGAAACCGACGGATATCTGTCCGTCCAGCTTGGCTTCGGCGATGTGAAGGAATCCAAGCTGACCAAACCCGAGGCAGGTCACCTGAAGAAGGCTGGCGTTGCCCCCAAGAAGTACCTGAAGGAGTTCAAGCTGGAAGGCGCTGCCGACATGAACGTGGGCGACGAGATCAAGGCTGACACCTTCGCAGCCGGCGACAAGATCGACGTCACCGGTATCAGCAAGGGCCACGGCTACCAGGGCGTTGTGAAGCGCTATGGCGCAGGCCGCACCCCCATGACCCACGGCGGCGGCCCTGTGCACCGTCATGCCGGTTCCATGGGCGCTTCTTCCCACCAGTCCCGTATTTTCCCGGGTAAGATCGGCGCAGGCCAGATGGGCTGCGAGCAGGTCACCATCGAGAACCTGGATGTGGTGAAGGTGGATGCAGAGCTGAACATGATCGTCATCCGCGGCGCCATCCCCGGCCCCAAGGGCGGTCTGGTCTATATCCGCAACACTGTGAAGAACAACAAGGTCAAGTCCGGCGATGCTGGCATCAGCAAGAACCCGCAGAAGGCTTCCGGTCGTAACCCGCAGAAGGCTTCTGCAAGAGGCTAAGGAAAGGAGATCGTAAATCATGCTGAAGACAAACGTTTATGATATGTCCGGCAAGCAGGTTGGCGAGATCGAACTGCCTGAAGCTGTGTTCGGCATTGAGCCCAATGAGTCCGTTGTCCATGATGTGGTGAAGAACCACCTGGCCAACAAGCGTCAGGGCACCCAGTCTGCGCTGACCCGTGCAGAGGTTTCCGGCGGCGGCAGAAAGCCCTGGAAGCAGAAGGGAACCGGCCGCGCCCGTCAGGGCAGCACCCGCGCTCCCCAGTGGACCCACGGTGGTATCGTGTTCGCACCGAAGCCCCGTGACTACAGCTACACCCTCAACAAGAAGACCCGCCGTCTGGCTCTGAAGTCTGTGCTGTCCGCAAAGGCTGCCGAGCAGAACATCGTGGTCATCGACTCCATTCAGATGGAGAACATCAAGACCAAGGATTTCGCTGCGTTCCTGAAGGCTGTGGGCTGCGACACCAAGACCCTGGTGGTCACCGCCGCTCCCGACCAGAATGTGGTCAAGTCCGGCCGCAACATCCCCGGCTGTGAGATTACCTTCGCCAATCTGATCAATGTCTACGACGTGATCAATGCGAACAAGCTGGTTGTCGATCAGGCTGCTCTCCGGAAGATCGAGGAGGTATTCGCATAATGAAGAATGTTTACGATATTGTAAAGCGCCCGGTGATCACCGAGCAGTCCATGGAATCCGTCGCCGACAAGAAGTATGTCTTCATGGTGGATGTGGATGCCAATAAGACGGAGATCAAGGCTGCCATCGAGGAGATCTTCGGCGTGAAGGTCGCCAAGGTCAACACCATCCGGATGATGGGCAAGATGAAGCGCAACGGCGCTTATCCTGCAGGCCGCCGCGCTTCCTACAAGAAGGCCGTCGTTACCCTGACCGCTGATTCCAAGACCATCGAGTTCTTCGAAGGCATGGTCTAAACCAAATCTCAAAAAGGAGAGAAACGCAAATGGCTATTAAAACTTTTAAGCCCTATACCGCCGCAAGACGGAACATGACGGTTTCCGGTTTCGACGGTGTGGATAAGAAGGCAAAACCTGAGCGTAGCCTGGTTGAGACGCTGAAGAAGAATTCCGGTCGCAACAGCTACGGTCACATCACCGTCCGCCATCGCGGCGGCGGCAACAAGCGCAAGTACCGCGTGATCGACTTCAAGCGCCAGAAGCTGGACATGCCCGCTACCGTGGAGCGCCTGGAGTACGATCCCAACCGCAGCGCTTACATTGCACTGATTCGCTACGAAGACAACACCCTGAGCTATATCCTGGCTCCTTACGGCCTGAAGGCCGGCGACACTGTGGTTTCTTCCGCTGCCGCTGACATCAAGCCCGGCAACTGCCTGCCCATCGCCAACATCCCCGTGGGTACTGTGATCCACAATGTGGAGCTGCAGCCCGGCTACGGTGCACAGCTTGTCCGCTCCGCCGGCGCTGCTGCCCAGCTGATGGCAAAGGAAGGCGACCTGGCTCAGGTCCGTCTGCCCTCCGGTGAAGTCCGCTATGTGCGCACCAACTGCACTGCCTGCATCGGTCAGGTCGGCAATCTGGATCACGAGAACGTTCACATCGGTAAGGCCGGCCGTACCCGCCACATGGGTATCCGTCCCACCGTCCGCGGCTCCGTTATGAACCCCAACGACCATCCTCATGGTGGTGGTGAGGGCCGCGCCCCCGTGGGCCGTCCCGGTCCTGTGACTCCCTGGGGCAAGCCTGCTCTGGGTTACAAGACCCGTAAGACCAAGAATCGCACCGATAAGTTCATCGTGAAGCGCAGAAACAGCAAGTAAGGAGGAAATGAAATGAGCAGAAGCGTTAAAAAAGGCCCTTTCGTAGCTCCCGAGCTGTACAAGCGTGTTGAGGAGCTGAATAAGGCTGGTGAAAAGAAGGTTCTGAAGACCTGGAGCAGATCTTCCACCATTTTCCCCTCCTTTGTCGGTCACACCATTGCTGTCCATGACGGCCGCAAGCATGTTCCCGTCTATATCACTGAGGATATGGTCGGACACAAGCTGGGCGAGTTCGTCCCCACCAGAACCTTCCGGGGTCACTCTGGCAGCAAGACCGCGAATTCCAAGTAAGGAGGTACGAATATGGAAGCATTAGCACATGTAAAGTATGTCCGTATGTCTCCCCGTAAGGTGAAGCTGGTTTGCGACATGATCCGGGGCAAGGACGTAAAGACGGCTACCGCGTACCTGAAGCAGACCAATAAGGCAGCTACCGAGCCCATGCTCAAGCTGCTCAAGAGCGCTGTGGCGAACGCAGAGCACAACAATGGTATGAACCCTGACGAGCTGTACGTCTCCACTTGTGTGGCCAACCCCGGCCCCGTGCTGAAGCGTGGCAGAATCGCATCCAGACGCGGTTTCGTTCGGATTCTCAAGAGAACCACTCACATCACCATCGGTGTGAGCGAGAAGGCTTAATCAGGAGGTAGCTATGGGACAGAAAGTTAATCCCCATGGACTTCGTGTTGGTGTGATCAAGGACTGGGATTCCCGCTGGTACGCCCGGGAAGAGAAGGTCGGCGACCTGGTGGTCGAGGATTACAACATCCGGAAGTATCTGAAGAACAAACTGTACGCCGCCGGCGTTGCAAAGATCGAGATCGAGCGCAGCAACGGTAAGGTGAAGATCAACATCAACTGCTCCCGTCCCGGCGTGGTGATCGGTAAGGCCGGTGCTGAAATCGAGAACCTGCGCAAGGACATGGAAGCCAGACTGGGCAAGAGCGTGAACCTGAACATCATCGAGGTCCGCTCCCCCGACCTGAATGCCCAGCTCGTTGCCGAGAACATTGCACAGCAGCTGGAGAAGCGTATCTCTTTCCGCCGCGCCATGAAGAAGGCCATGCAGCAGGCTACCCGCCTGGGTGCCAAGGGCATCAAGGTCACCTGCGGCGGTCGTCTGGGCGGCGCGGAAATCGCCCGTTCCGAAAGCTATCATGAGGGCACCATCCCTCTGCAGACCATCCGTGCCGACATTGAGTACGGCTTCGCAGAAGCTGCCACCACCTATGGCCGCATCGGCGTGAAGGTTTGGATCTACAAGGGCGAAGTCCTCAACACCACCCTGCGCGCCGCTGCTCCCGAACCCGCTCCCCGTGAGCGTCGTGAGCGCCGCAACGGCGATCGCCGCAACAACAACGGTGAGCGTCGTGAGCGCCGCAACGGCGACAGACCCTATACCCGTAGAGAAGGAGGCAACCGCTAATGCTGATGCCCAAAAGAGTAAAGTACCGCAAGGTTCAGCGTGGCCGTATGACCGGCGCTGCTTCCCGCGGCAACAAGGTTGCTTACGGTGACTTTGGCATCCAGGCTCTTGAGCCCGGCTGGATCACCGGCAACCAGATCGAGGCTGCTCGTATCGCTATGACCCGTTACACCAAGCGTGGTGGTAAAGTCTGGATCAAAATCTTCCCCGACAAGCCTTATTCCAAGAAGGGCCTGGGCACCCGTATGGGTTCCGGTAAGGGCGCTCCCGAAGGATGGGTTGCGGTTGTGAAGAATCAGAAGGTGATGTTCGAGATCGGTGGCGTTTCCGAGGAAGTGGCTCGTGAGGCCCTTCGTCTGGCTCAGCACAAGCTGCCCATCAAGACTCGCGTCATCGCCAAGGAAGTTTCTGAGATTGGTGGTGAATAATGATGAAGGCAAAGGAAATTAAGGAAACCCGTAATATGTCCCTTGAGCAGCTCAACGGCAAGCTGAACGACCTGAAGAAGGATCTGTTCATGCTCCGGATGCAGCACGCAACCAATCAGCTGGACAACCCCATGCGGATTGTTGCCGTTCGGAAGGACATTGCCCGCATCAAGACCATTATTCGTGAGAAAGAGACCAATGTCTGAGGAGGTAAGCGAAAATGACTGAGAATACAAGAGCATTCCGCAAAACCAGAATTGGTCAGGTTGTCTCCGATAAGATGGACAAGACCATTGTGGTTGCGATTGAGGATAGTTTTGCACATCCTCTGTACAAGAAGACCCTGAAGCGGACTTACAAGCTGAAGGCCCACGACGAGAACAACGAGTGCGGCGTCGGCGATACCGTTGAGGTCATGGAGACTCGTCCCCTGTCCAAGGACAAGAGATGGAGACTCGTCAGAATCATCGAGAAGGCGAAGTAAGGAGGTCGGCGGGTTATGATTCAAACCGAGAGTTATCTGAAAGTTGCCGACAACACCGGCGCTAAGGAAATCCACTGCATCCGGGTCCTGGGCGGCTCCAAGCGGAAGTACGGCAACATCGGCGATGTGATCGTTGCTTCCGTCCGTAAGGCTGCTCCCGGCGGCACTGTGAAGAAGGGCGACGTGGTCAAGGCCGTCATCGTCCGTACCAAGCGGGGCATCCGTCGTGAGGATGGCACTTACGTCCGCTTTGATGAGAACGCTGCCGTGATCATCAAGGAAGACAAGAACCCCCGCGGTACCCGTATCTTTGGACCGGTGGCACGAGAGCTGCGTGAGAAGGATTTCATGAAGATCCTTTCCCTGGCACCCGAAGTCATCTAATGGGGGAGCAAAGGTATGAATATTAAGAAGAATGATACCGTGATTGTCCTGTCCGGCAAGGACAAGGGCACCAAGGGCAAGGTCCTGGTAGCCATGCCCAGCGAAAACAAGGTCATTGTCGAGAAGGTCAATGTGGCTACCTGCCACACCAAGCCCCGCCGTCAGGGCGAGCAGGGCGGCATCGTCAAGCGCGAGACGCCTATCCGTTCCTGCAAGGTTGCGCTGTACTGCCCCAAGTGTGAGAAGGGCGTTCGCGTGGGCTTCAAGGTGGAAGGCGACAAGAAGACCCGCATCTGCCGTAAGTGCGGCAACGAGATTTAATGAGAGGAGAGACGAATCATGGCAAGTAGACTGAAAGAAAGATATACTTCTGAGATCGCTCCCGCTCTGAACAAGAAGTTTGCATACAAGAGTGTTATGCAGATCCCCAAGCTGGACAAGATCATCATCAACGTTGGCTGCGGCGAAAGCAAGAACAACGCCAAGGAGATCGAGGCCATCTGCAAGGACATCGCCACCATTACCGGACAGAAGCCCGTCACCTGCAAGGCCCGCAAGTCCGTGGCAAACTTCAAGCTGCGTGAAGGCGAGACTGTCGGCGTGAAGGTCACCCTCCGCGGCGACAAGATGTACGAGTTCCTGGACCGTCTGTTCAGCGTGGCTCTGCCCCGCGTCCGTGACTTCCGCGGCATCAACCCCAATTCCTTCGACGGCCGCGGCAACTATGCCTTCGGTCTGAAGGAACAGCTGATCTTCCCTGAGATCGAGTACGATAAGGTGGACAAGATTCGTGGCATGGACATCTGCGTCTGCACCACCGCCGCCACCGACGAGGAAGCCAAAGAGCTGCTGACCCAGCTTGGCGCTCCCTTCTACGCTTGATTTAGGAGGATTTGATTATGGCAAAGAAGTCTATGATTCTGAAGCAGCAGGCTGAGCCCAAGTTCTCCAGCCGCCGCTACAACCGCTGCAAGATCTGCGGCAGACCCCATGCCTACCTGCGCGATTACGGCGTGTGCCGTATCTGCTTCCGTGAGCTGGCTTACAAGGGCCAGATCCCCGGCGTTCGCAAGGCCAGCTGGTAAGGTAAGGTCGTATTCAAATGTAAAAAGAGTTCGGTTCGTCCGCGGAAGATGGAGCAGGCCCTGCCTGCTCGCATTCCCCGGATACCCCCGTACCTTGAACGGGTAAAGCCCGTAACTTCTTATAGGAGGATGTAAAACATGCAAATCACCGATCCCGTAGCAGATATGCTGACCCGTATCCGGAATGCGAACTCTGCAAAGCACGAAACCGTTGATGTTCCTGCTTCTAACCTGAAGAAGGCCATCGCACAGATCCTGCTGGAGGAGGGCTACATTAAGGCCTATTCTCTGGTGGACAACGGCAATCAGGGCGTCATCCACATTACCCTGAAGTACCTGGCCAAGAAGCAGCAGGTCATTTCCGGCCTGCGCCGCGTTTCCAAGCCCGGTCTGCGCGTCTATGTGGGTGCCGACGAGATGCCCAAGGTTCTCAAGGGCCTGGGTATTGCCATCGTGTCTACTTCCAAGGGTGTTATGACCGACAAGAAGGCCCGCGAGCTGCACATCGGCGGCGAAGTCCTGGCCTTTGTCTGGTAAGGAGGAAGCCGAATGTCTAGAATTGGTAAGAAGCCGGTTGTGATCCCGGCAAATGTTACTGTCGATATTGCCGAAGGCAATGTTGTTACCGTCAAGGGCCCCAAGGGTACCCTGACCCAGACCTTCCATCCCGATATGATCCTGAAGGTGGAGGGCAATGTCCTGACCGTGGAGCGTCCGGACGAAGAGCATCTGCACAAGAGCCTCCATGGCCTGACCCGCACACTGGTCCACAATATGGTGGAAGGCGTTGAGAAGGGCTTCACCAAGGAGCTGGAAGTCAACGGTGTTGGCTACCGTGCAGAGAAGAAGGGCAACCAGCTGGTTATGCGGCTTGGCTTCTCCCATGAGGTTTTCGTGGACGAGATCCCCGGCATCACCATCGACGTGCCCGCTCCCAATAAGATCATTATCAGCGGTGCTGACAAGCAGGCTGTTGGCCAGTTTGCTGCCGAAGTCCGCGGCAAGCGTCCCCCCGAACCCTACAAGGGCAAGGGCATCAAGTACACCACCGAAGTTATCCGCCGCAAGGTTGGTAAGACCGGTGGCAAGAAGTAATGGAGGTGTCCCGAAATGGTTAGCAAGATCGATAAGAAGGCTATGCGCCTGAAGCGGCATGTCCGCGTTCGCGGTAAGGTTTCCGGCACCCCCGAGCGTCCCCGCCTGAATGTTTTCCGCAGCAATGCGAACATTTATGCACAGCTCATCGATGATGTCAATGGCGTGACCCTGGTTTCCGCCAACACCCTGGAAAAGGGCTTTGAGGGTGCAACCGGCAATGCAGAAGCTGCAAAGAAGGTTGGCACCGTTCTGGCTGAGCGCGCTAAGGAAAAGGGCATTGAAGAGGTCGTGTTCGACCGCGGCGGCTATGTTTACCATGGTCGTGTCGCTGCTCTGGCTGAGGGCGCCCGTGAGGCCGGACTCAAGTTCTAAGTGTGAGGAGGAAAAGAAATGGCTTATAATAAGACTTCCAACAATGAAGCCCCCGAGCTCATTGAGAAGGTCGTCTACCTGAACCGTGTCAGCAAGACCGTGAAGGGCGGCCGTGTCATGAAGTTCTCCGCTCTGGTCGTCGTTGGCGACGGCAAGGGCACCGTGGGCTATGGCCTGGGCAAGGCTGCCGAAGTTTCCGAGGCTATTCTGAAGGGCATCGCCGATGCCAAGAAGAATATGAAGAAGATCTCTCTGGCAGGCAGCACCATTCCTCATGATGTGATCGGCATCTTCGGCGCCGGCTCCGTTCTGATGAAGCCCGCTCCCGAAGGCACCGGCGTGATCGCCGGCGGCGCTGTCCGTGCCGTCATGGAGGCAGTGGGCATCAAGAACATTTGCGCTAAGTGCCTGCGCTCCAACAACCCCCAGAACGTGGTCAAGGCCACCATGGCGGGTCTGGAGACCCTGCGCACTCCCGAGCAGGTCGCTGCTGTTCGCGGTAAGAGCGTAGAAGAAATCGTTGGTTAAGGAGGGCAATTAACATGGCAAACTTGAAGATTAAGCTTGTTAAGAGCCTGAACGGCCGTCTGCAGAAGCACATCGCGACTGCAGAGTCCCTGGGCCTTCGCAAGATTGGCAATGTGACCATCCAGCCCGATAACACTCAGACCCGCGGCAAGATCGCCAAGATCGGCTACCTGCTGCAGGTCACCGAAGTAGAATAAGGAGGAGACAAGAAATGAAGCTCTCTGAACTTTCTCCTGTCGTGGGTTCTACCCAGGTAGGTAAGCGTAAGGGCCGCGGCGCAGGCTCCGGCAACGGCAAGACCGGTGGCCGTGGTCACAAGGGTCAGAAGGCCCGCTCCGGCGGCAAGATCCGCGCCGGCTTCGAAGGCGGCCAGATGCCTCTGGCACGCCGGATCCCGAAGCGTGGCTTCAACAACATCTTTGCAAAGCCTCTGACTGCTGTGAATGTCGCTGCGCTGAATGCTTTTGAGGACGGCGCTGTGGTGGACGCTGCTGCTCTGATCGAGGCAGGTGTGATTTCCTCCTGCCCCAACGGTCTGAAGATTCTGTCCAACGGCAATCTGACAAAGAAGATTACGGTCAAGGCTGCGGCTTTCTCTGAGACTGCAAAAGAAAAGATCGAGCAGGCTGGCGGAAAGACCGAGGTGGTCTAAGTGTTTGGTACACTTCAGAACGCCTGGAAAATTCCTGAACTTCGTAAAAAGCTCATTTTCACTCTGATGGTGCTGCTGGTGTACAGACTGGGCAATGTGATCCCCGTCCCGTACATTGATGTAAAGACGCTGGCGACCTACTTCGACACCACCCTTTCCAACACCATCCTGGGTCTGTACAATGCCATGTCCGGTTCCGCCTTCTCCCAGGCAACCGTGCTGGCGCTGTCTATCCAGCCCTATATCAACGCTTCCATTATCATCCAGCTTCTGACCATTGCCATTCCTCCTCTGGAGCGGCTGGCAAAGGAAGGCGGCGAGGAAGGCAAGAAGAAGATTGAGCGGATCACCCGTTACACCACGGTGGGTCTGGGTCTTGTAATGGGCTTCGCCTATTACACCATGCTCAAGAACTATGCTTCCTACGGAATGTCCATCATTACCAATGACGGCTGGCTGGCCGGAATCGTCATTGTCCTGGCGTTCACCGCCGGCTCCGCCGCGGTGATGTGGCTGGGTGAGCAGATCACCGAGCATGGCATCGGCAACGGCATCTCCATGATCCTGTTTGCCAATATCATCTCCCGGATCCCCTCCCTGATCCATGGCATGACCTCCATGATCTGGTGGCAGGTGATCATCGTTCTGGTGGGCATGGCAGCGCTGATGCTGTTCATCGTCTTCATCAACGATGCAGAGCGCCGGATCCCCGTCCAGTACGCAAAGCGCGTTGTGGGCCGCAAGGTCTACGGCGGCCAGAGCACCAACCTGCCCATCAAGGTGAGTATGACCGGTGTTCTGCCCATCATCTTCGCTCAGTCCATCTGCAGCATTCCTGCTACCATCTGCGCTTTTGCAGGTGTGGGCAAGGGCAACTGGTGGTATGACAACCTGTGGAGCTCCACAAGCTGGTTCTACGCGGCGATGTACTTCCTGCTGATCTTCTTCTTTAGCTGGTTCTATGCGGCGATCCAGTACGATCCCGTGGAGATTGCCAACAACCTGAAGAAAAACGGCGGCTTCATCCCCGGCTTCCGTCCGGGCAAGCCCACCGCTGACTTCATCCAGAAGGTCATCAACAAGATCGTGGTCTTCGGCGCCATCTATCTGGGCGTTGTGGCCATGCTGCCCATCATTGCAGGCGACGTCATGACCTCCTTCCGCAACCTGTCCATCGGCGGTACTTCCGTTATCATCGTGGTGGGTGTTGCCCTGGAGACCGTGAAGGCTCTGGAAGCACAGATGCTGATGCGTCACTACAAGGGCTTCCTGGATTAACGGAGGCGATTGCGTGAACCTGATTTTGTTGGGTGCCCCCGGTGCCGGCAAGGGAACACAGGCGGAGCTTCTTACTGAGAAGCTGGCCATTCCTGCCATTTCCACCGGAAATATGCTTCGGGAAGCCATGAGAAACGGCACCGAGGTGGGCAAGAAAGCAAAGTACTATATGGACAACGGCCTGCTGGTTCCCGACGATGTCATTTTGGACATCGTTGCGGAACGGGTGGCCCAGCCCGACTGCAAAGGCGGCTTCATTCTGGACGGCGTGCCCCGCACGCTGCCCCAGGCGGAGGCGCTGGAACGGAAAGGCGTGAGAATTGACCATGTGGTTTCCATTGAGATTGACGACAGTGTGATCGAGGGCCGGATGACCGGCCGGCGGGTTTGCAGCAAATGCGGCGCCAGCTATCATGTAGTCGCCAATCCCCCCAAAAAGGAAGGCTGCTGTGACCTGTGCGGCAGCGAGCTGGTGACCCGGAAGGACGATGCGCCGGAGACGGTTCGCAGACGTTTGGAGGTCTACCACCAGCAAACCGAGGTCCTGAAGGATTTCTACCGGAATCTCGGCAAGCTGCGGCTGATCGACGGCAACCAGCCCATCGGGAAGGCCAACGAGGATATCCTCGCTGCAATTGAGGCGAAGGTATGATCCCAATCAAAAATGAACATGAACTTGCGTGTATGCGTCAGGCTTGTAAAATTACCGCGGCAGCCCGTGCTCTGGCAGGGGATATGGTAAGGCCCGGCGTATCCACAAAGGAGATTGACAAAGCAGTCCACGATTTTATCGTGAGTCAGGGCGCAAAACCGTCGTTCCTGAATTATGGCGGCTTCCCTGCAAGTGCCTGTATTTCCGTGAATGAGACGGTCATTCACGGGATCCCCGGAGGATATGTCCTGAAAGAGGGAGATATCGTTTCCGTGGATGTGGGCGCTTACTACAAGGGATTTCATGGCGATTGTGCGGCGACCTTCCCCTGCGGCGTGATCAGCGCCGAAGCCCGGAAACTGATCGATGTCACGAAGCAGAGCTTCTATGAGGGCCTCCGTTTCGCGACCAAGGGATACAGAGTATCCGATATCTCCCACGCCATACAAATGCACGTGGAGTCTAACGGTTATTCGGTTGTGCGTTCCTTCGTAGGTCACGGCGTAGGAGCACAACTGCATGAGGAACCGGAAGTGCCGAATTTCGGCAGTCCCGGTCGTGGACCAAGACTGCTTCCCGGAATGACGCTGGCCATTGAACCCATGGTCTGCGTAGGTGATTACGAGGTTCGGGTCCTTCAGGACCGGTGGACCACCGTAACCGCCGATGGAAAGCTCTCTGCCCACTACGAAAATACTGTACTCATCACCGACGGGGAGCCGGAAATACTCACCGTCACTGAAGGATGTTGATCATGGACCCGGACAGTCAGATTTTACAGGTCTCCGATGTGGTGATTTCCCGGGCGGGACGGGACAGCGGATCTCTTTACTATGTAAAAGAGGTATGTCCGCCCTTCGTCCTGCTGGTAAACGGGACCAATCGCCCCCTGGAGAAGCCGAAAAAGAAGAAAATCCGGCACATAGAATCAGTCCTTCACCCTGAGACCAGAGTTGCGGCTAAGCTTTTGGCTGGCGACAAAGTGCTCAACAGTGAATTACGGAAAGACCTGGCCCGGCTGGGACAGGAACTGCAAAGTCATACCCTGGGAGGTTTACAACTTGGCAAAAGATGACGTAATCGAGATTGAGGGCATCGTAGTCGATGCATTGCCGAATGCTATGTTCAATGTTGACATTGGCAATGGACACACCATTCTGGCACATATTTCCGGCAAGCTCAGAATGAACTATATCAAGATCTTGCCCGGTGACAAGGTAACCGTTCAAATGTCTCCCTATGATCTGACCCAAGGCCGGATCACCTGGAGAAGCAAGTAACATTTTCGAGACATTGATCTCATATGGAGGTTAAACAGTATGAAGGTAAGACCGTCCGTTAAACCCATGTGCGAAAAGTGTAAGGTTATTAAGCGCAAGGGTCGCGTAATGGTAATTTGCGAAAACCCCAAGCATAAGCAGAGACAAGGCTAATAGGAGGTGCTGAAGTAGTATGGCACGTATTTCTGGTATTGAACTTCCCCGCGACAAACGCATCGAAGTCGCCCTGACCTATATCTACGGCATTGGCCCGGCAAGAGCCGCAAAGGTTCTGGAAATGACCGGTATCGACGCTGACACCCGCGTGAAGGACCTGACCGAGGATCAGGAAGCAAAGCTGCGTGACGCAGTAGAGCACCACTTCACCATCGAAGGCGACCTGCGCCGTGAGACCGCTATGAACATCAAGCGGCTCAGCGAAATCGGCTGCTACCGTGGTCTCCGGCATCGCCGCGGCCTGCCTGTCCATGGCCAGCGTACCAAGACCAACGCCCGTACCCGTAAGGGTCCCAAGAAGACCATCGCCAACAAGAAGAAGTAAAAGGAGGGATATGTAATGGCTAAAGCAACAAAGAAAGTCGTAAAGCGCCGTCGCGAGCGCAAGGTTGTTGAGAAGGGTGCGGCACATATCCGTTCCTCTTTCAACAACACCATGGTGACCATCACCGACCTGGAAGGCAATGCCCTCAGCTGGGCTTCTTCCGGTGGACTGGGCTTCCGTGGCTCCCGTAAGTCCACTCCCTATGCTGCCCAGACCGCTGCCGAGACTGCGGCGAAGGCTGCTATGGAGTATGGCCTGAAGACCGTTGAGGTTTATGTGAAGGGCCCCGGTCAGGGACGCGAAGCAGCCATCCGTGCGCTGCAGTCCGCTGGCCTGGAAGTTGTAATGATCAAGGATGTGACTCCCATTGCACACAATGGTTGCCGTCCCCCCAAGAGACGCCGTGTCTGATTTTGCATTAGGAGGAATTTAAGAATATGGCTAAGAATATGCAGCCTGTGCTGAAGCGTTGCAGAACGCTGGGCGTTTCTCCTGCCGCAATGGGTTATTCCAAAACTTCCAACAAGAACCCCGGCGGTCAGAGAAGAGCAAAGAAGTCTGAGTACGCCACTCAGCTTACTGAGAAGCAGAAAGTGAAATTTGTTTACGGAATCCAGGAGAAGCAGTTCCGCAACTACTTCGAGAAGGCGTCCCGTATGCCCGGCAACACCGGCGAAGAGCTGATGAGCCTGGTCGAGCGCAGACTGGACAACGTTGTGTACCGCCTGGGCTTTGCAAACTCCCGCCGCCAGGCTCGCCAGCTGGTGAACCATGGTCATTTCACCGTGAACGGCCAGCGTGTGGACATCCCCAGCTACCTGGTGAAGTCCGGCGACGTGGTTGCCGTGTGCGAGAAGAGTGTTTCCAATGCTTTCTTCAAGAAACTGAAGGAAGACGACGCATTCGTTGCTGCCCCCAAGTGGCTGGATCGTGACAAGAACGCCCTCCAGGGCAAAGTGCTTGCCATGCCTGCTCTGGGTGACATCGACTTCGAGATCGCAGTGCACCTGATCGTCGAGTTGTACTCCAAGTAATCGTTCCCTTGATCGTTCGTGTGTTCGCAAGTGGAGCGGTCTCCGCTCCACAACAGTAAAGGAGGGTAATGATTCATGGTTGAAATTGAAAAGCCTCGGATTGCCTGCCTGTGCTCTGATGACGATACTTCCTACGGCAAGTTTGTTGTAGAGCCGCTGGAGCGCGGCTATGGCATGACCTTGGGCAACTCACTGCGGCGTATTTTGCTTTCCAGTCTGCCTGGATATGCGGCAAAGGCCATCAAGATTCCCGGCGTTCAGCACGAGTTTACCACTGTCTATGGTGTGAAGGAAGATGTGACCGAGATCATTCTGAATGTGAAGCGGCTCATTCCCAAGCTCCATTGCCAGGGTGAGAAGACGGTCTACATTGATGCAGTCGGTCCCTGCGATGTGACGGCCGGCGACATCAAAGCAGACGCTGAAGTTGAGATCCTGAACCCCGACCTGCACATCTGCAAGCTGGGTAAAGATGCCACCTTTAATATGGAGATCACCCTGTCTCAGGGCCGGGGCTATGTTCCCGCTGATCGGAACAAGAATCCCCAGATGCCTCTGGGTGTGATCGCCATTGACTCCATCTATTCGCCTGTGACCAAGGTGAATTACACTGTGGAGCCCACTCGTGTCGGTGACAGAACCGATTTCGATAAGCTGACCCTTGAGGTCTGGACCGATTCCACGCTTTCCGCAAAAGATGCCGTCTGTCTGGCATCCAAGATCATGTCCGATCTTCTCTGCGGCTTTACTGCCCTGTCTGATACTGTCAGCACCGGCTCTACCGTGGTGGAGAAGCCCACCGATCGCCCGGATGCAAAGCTCCTGATGACCATTGACGAGCTGGATCTGTCTGTCCGCAGCTTCAACTGCCTGAAGCGCGCCAACATCAACACCGTAGCCGACCTGATCGGCAAGACCGGTGAGGATATGATGAAGGTTCGCAACATGGGCAAGAAGTCCCTGGACGAGGTTCAGAAGAAGTTGGAAATGATGGGACTGTCCCTGGCCAGCGATGATTCTGGCAGCAACAACTAAAAGGAGGAAACGTTCATGTTCGGCACTCGTAAGCTGGGTAAGACCAGCGATCAGAGAAAGGCCCTGCTGCGTCAGCAGGTGACCGACCTGCTGGCAAACGGCAAGATTGAGACCACCTTCTACCGCGCAAAGGAAGTACAGCCCGTGGTGGAGAAGATGATCACCCTGGGCAAGAAGGGCAATCTGGCTGCTTACCGCAGAGCGATGGCTTATGTGACCAAGGAAGACGTGGTTCAGAAGCTGTTCAAGGAAGTCGCTCCCAAGTACGCCGACCGCAACGGCGGCTACACCAGAGTGACCCGTACCGGCGCTCGCCGCGGCGATGCCGCCGAGATGGCAGTCATCGAGCTGATCTGATCAACAGATAGGATGGGCGCACTGCGGTAACTGCAGTGCGCCCAAGAAAAAGAATTTGTCGTTTTTGAAAAATAGCACTTGACTTTTTTGGTCCCCCATACTATAATGACAAAGCTGATTGCGGTAGATGCTGCTATAGCTCAGCCGGTAGAGCGCATCCTTGGTAAGGATGAGGTCGCCAGTTCAAATCTGGCTAGCAGCTCCAAACCCTTGAAACTCTTAGAGTTTCAAGGGTTTTTCTTGTTTTTATGCCATAAGTCAGACCGCATCCTTTTTCGGTATTTTTCGTGAAAGGATGCGGTCTGATTATGCGTTCAAAAATCTACTTTTCTGAACAGGGAAACACTGTGTCAACTTCTCCTGCAAAAAGGACGGTTATTTGTATACTGTTCTTTCTGTGAGCCATTTTCTTGGATTGTTTTCGATATATTGCCATATTTCGTCGTAATCTCGCTGATTGCGGATCACATGGTCGTAATAGGAACGCTGGAATACCCTTTCGCTTTTGTTATTTGATTGCAGATTAACCTGTTTTGTCACCTGGTATTTATACCAACCAATCACATTACCCAGCGTAGGGGACGGGTTTCCCGTCCCGGAATAACAATCAACCGTAGGGGACGGGTTCCCCGTCCCGGAATAACAATCAAACCGAAACAGCATATGAATGTGATCCGGCATAATTACATAATTATCTACCGATACCGTTGGGTATTTCTCCGGGATTTGCGCAATGAGTTTCTCAGCGATTATTCCGCAAGGTTTTGGGACGGGAGACCCGTCCCCTACGATAGAGGACAGGATTTTGCGTCTGTCCTGGGTGCAAATGGTGACGAAATAGGCACCGTTTGTGCTGTAATCATATTCCCATAGCCGATTGGGTTTTCTTTTTTGAAGCTCCACGCCGTCCCCATCCTTTGCGGTTTTGTAGGGGACGGGTTTCCCGTCCCGTTATTCGATTATAACATACCAAAAGGAAAGCGAAAAGGCAGAAACG
>JAQXVF010000016.1 GCA_029224785.1 Bacillota bacterium | reverse complement strand
CTTCGCCCAGGTGCTGGATGACGAGGCGCTGGCGCTGCAGGCCGGGGCGCTCCATGAGCAGATAGAGCGGGGCATCCAGGCCTACGGGCTGGTGGAGCATGTAAACCACGGCTTGATCTATGCCTATGAGACGGACGGCATGGGGCATTATACGCTGATGGACGACGCCAACGTACCCAGCCTGCTGTCGCTGCCTTATTTAGGCGTCTGCGATAAGGATGACGCCCTGTACCGCCGTACACGAAGCTTTGTGTTGAGCATGGATAACCGGTATTATTACGAAGGTCCTTATGCCAGCGGCGTAGGCAGCCCCCATACCCCGGCAGGCTATATCTGGCCCATCGCCCTGTGCATGCAGGCGCTGACCAGCACCGATCAGAAAGAAATTACGGACTTGGTGCGCATGCTGCTTTCCACCCACGGCGGTACGGGCTTTATGCATGAGAGCTTTGATCCCTCCAAGCCGGAGCAGTATACGCGCTCCTGGTTCGCCTGGGCCAATTCGCTATTTGGCGAGCTGATGGTTTCGCTCTATGAACAGGGGATCCTGGAGACGGTAGTCCGGGAGGCCCGTGCCGGGCGTTCCTAATCTTTTGCCCGGCACTTTGGCCCGGGTAAGCACAGGAGGAGACTCATGAAAAAAGGGATCGCCCCGCCTTCGGATAGGCGGGACGATCCCTTTAACCTTCGGAATGATTGAAAAGCCTGTCGTATTCATCGCGCAGTATAGCGAAGTTGAGCCGGTCAATCCGGCGGCCGCCCAGATAGACGGCCCGGCGCTGTACGCCTTCCAGAATAAAGCCGGCTCTCTCCAGCGACCGGCGGGCTCCGGGATTGGTGGCCAGCGTATCGGCGGTGACCCGCTCCAGGCCCATGTGCTCGAAGGCCAGCCGGAGGATGAGGGCCAGAGCCTGCCCTCCATAGCCCCTGGAGCGATACTCCAGCCGGGAGATGCCCATCCCTACTGAGCAGGTACGGTTCATCCGGTCGATGTCCTGCAGCGCCACATCGCCGATTACCGTACCATCCCGCAGGAAAATGCCCAGCCGCACGTTGCGCTCTCCCTGCAGGCGCTGAATTTCCTCAAACCATTGATCGGCCTTTTCTATGGAATGGCCGATATTGAAATCCTCGCCGGGATGGGCAAAATCATATTCGTTATCCTGCCAGATGCGGCGGCAATCCTCCCGCTCCAGCACGGTGAGGACAATATCCTTTCCCTCCATTTTCAGCATGGCAATGCTCTCCTTCCTAAAAAAGCGGCCGGCAACCGCCGGCCGCTTCATGCTACAGGAACACGCGCTTTCGGAAAATACGGCTGAAGGTGCGGATAAACTCCGGCGCCTCAAATACAGCTTGAGCAGTAATCTCCAACCGGTTGGCTAAGGCCTTGATTTCTTCCCAAAGGGCTTTCATTGTGGGCTCGTCCCCAGTGGCGCGGGCATAGAGCATCCGGCCCACCAGCGTGGCCAGCGGCGCCTGCTGGGCCAAATAGTCCCAGCTGCGGGCCTGGGCCAGATCAGGCAGATTCCGGTTACGCTCGATGACGGGCTTAAAGGCCGCCACCACACCGGGGATCTTGGCAAAGCCTGCCGCGGCCTCGGGATCCAGGGCCGGGCGCTCCTGGCGGCAATACTCCGGCATGCACAGGCGGGAGAGCGTTTCCAGATATTCCTGGGCCAGCGGAGCGTCGGCCCCAAAGGCAGCTTTGAAGAAGTCCGTCTTGGCCGCTTCATAGTCCAGCTTGCCCTGCCATAGCGCCTTGCCCATCAGGTTCTGCCCCAGGCTGACGGGCAGGTGGCAGCGGGTGATCTGGCAGCTGATGAGGCCGTCCAGCCCCAGCGCTTTCAGGTTGGCGATATCCTCCACCAGGATGCGGGAGAGAGCGCAGTCGCCCAAGTCAAAGTTGTGATCCCACATATAGTGGTAGTCATAGACAAAGCTGTCGCCGCTGAAAAGCGCTTGCCAGGCCTTCAGATAGGTCAGCGAATCGCCCACCGAACGGGGAAGATCGATCTTGTTGCGCACAAAGGGCGCCATCTGCCCAGTAGCAGTGGTTTCATAGCTGGCGCTGTAGGTGCGGGTAATGGGAGCGAACATCAGCGTAAAGCGGCCGGTGTTCTTGAAGCGAGCCGTCTTGGGCGGCCAGAGCAGCTCCAGATAAAGCAGGAATACCAGCTTGGTGGGGCAGCCCTTCTGGGTCAGGATCTCGTCCACCTCGTTGAGCATGTCCACATACAGATCCGAGGGCGTGGTGGCCTGGCAGGCGGGGCATTCGCACTGGTTGTTGGGCGCGTCGGCCAGCCAGATATGCACATAATCCATCTCGTGATGGGTCGTGCAGTATTCCACAATGGTATCGATAAAAAGACGGCGGGCCTCAGGATTGGAATAGCACAGGTTGGTATTGATGGCGACGCCTTGCTTTTCGTTGGGCGTGAAGCCAGCGAAAAGGTTATGCTTACCGTCAATCTCAGCAATCAGCTTGCGGCGTTCGGGATTCACAGCATCGTTATCGGTCATGTACCAGCCGTTGGCATCCAGACCCAGGCACTTGGCGGTCCAGCCGTGGCCGACGCCCTGGTGAATCAGCCCCCGGCGGGTCAGCATATCGCTATAATCCTTGACAAAGCTGTCCACCGTAGCCTCTGATATGGGCGTAGGGGTAAATACAGGATTATCCGTGTGCCGGTACCAGCGGTCAAAGAACTCATAGGGCCGGAAGAACTGGGTGAAATAGGTGTTCATCCCGACCTTGGGCAGGTAGTCCACCATATTGGCCACGTTTTCAAAGCTGTTGGCCCCTTCGATGCAGATACCACGATGACGGTAGGCCGGGGTTTCGGACAGCTCAACCTCGAGGGAGCCGCTGTCGCGGGCTGGAACAAATTCCCCATCGAGGCCGGGACGCAGGAATCCACAGCCAGCTTCGGTGAAAAAACGATAAACCGCCATTAAGACGCTGCGGGGATTGGTGCCGGTGATGGCGCCCTTGCCATCCTTTACGCGAATGGCGATACCGTCATCATAGCGGGAATCAGCCACCTGGGGCGCGGCCAGCGGCCCGTCCAGGCCAATGGTAAGCACATCCGCATTATCGTTTGCGTCTTCGACGGATGCGAGCGGGTCCAGGCGAGCCATCAGGCGTTTGAATTCCTCCGCGGCAAAGGCAGTGGCCGTGGAGTCATCAGTGAGGCGAAGCCTCCAAATCAGAGCCATGGGATACCCTCCTTTATTTGTTTGTTTCTAGTATAACATATCGGTACAGGAAAATCGATAAGGGCTATTTAGACCATTGGCCGCGCCCCCTGAAGTCAACGCCCATGAGCGTTCGCGCCTGATCCATCAGGCGTATGGCATTGCGCGAGTGCCGGGCATAGATGGGATCCATAACGCCGGCCTCTGCCTGGGCGATGAAATCCGCAAGCTCGTAGGCCATATCGCCTCCAGGGCCCATTTCCACTGGGAACACCTGGGGCTGACCGCCCCGGGGCAGCAGCGTGACCGATTTGATGACGGAGATGCCGTCCAGGAGGAGCGCGCCATCCTCACCCTGAATCTGGCTGGGCGTTTGGGCCTGGGTGATCTTGGAATAGAGAATATCGCAGAGCATACCGTCATAGGCGGCGAGTAGAGAACCCTCGCCGTCGACGCCGGTATGCAGAAAGACGGAAGCGCCGGTTAAGCTTATGGGCATGCCAAAGAGAAGCTCCATGGCGTGTACGCAGTAAATCCCAATATCCATAAGCGCGCCGTTGGCCAGCGTGGGGTTGAAGGCGTTTTCCACGATGCCCCGGCGGAATTTGTCATAGCGGGAGGAATACTGGCAAAACTGCAGCGTGGCCCGGCGCACCGTACCGATACGCCCCATCAGCTGCCGCACAAGGGTCAGGCCAGGCGAATGGGCGGGACGCATGGCCTCCATCAGGACGACGCCGTTTTCCTGCGCGGCCGTCATCATTTCCTCGAAGTCGGCCTCACATATGGCCATGGGCTTTTCGCAGAGGATGTGCTTGCCGGCCCGCATCAGGGCGATGGCCTGGTTCTTGTGACACAGATTGGGGCTGGCAATATAGACGGCATCGACGGCGCTGTCGTCCGCCAGAGCCTCCAAGCTGGTATAGGTCTTGGATACGCCGTATTTGGCGGCGAATTCCCCGGCGCGCTCAGGGGTGCGGGAATATACAGCCTCATAGGCAAAGCCCGGACAATGCCCGGCGGCATCGAGCATCTGATCGACAATAAAGTTGGAGCCGATAGTGGCAAAACGGATCATAGCAATCTCCTTTATGATGGCATTGGGTTTAAGATGAGTATACCATACTCTACAGGCCGGTACGAGACGGATATAGGGAAAAATGACGCGATTTAATCATCCTGCTGCATGGTATACCGGGATGAATCGTGGTAAACTATCTCCTGTTTTGTGGGGAGAAAATGAGAAAGAAGGATAATAATGCGATTTACTCTCAAGGGCACGCGTTTTTTTACACTGTTCAATTTTCACGATGAGCAGGCCAAGGGACGCAGCTGCATGCTGCTTTCCTCCGTTATCGCATCGGTGATTTCCTGGCTGACCACAGGGCTCTTTTATACCAGCTTTTTGATGGCCAATGGCATTGATATCGTAAAAATCGGTATCATCACCTTTATACCCTTTATCGCCAACTGCTTCAGCATCTTTTCGCCCAGCATCCTGGAGCGGTTCAAAAAGCGAAAAGCCGTCCTGGCCGCCAGCCGGACAGCCTTTTATACGCTGAACATCCTGGGAATCACCGTGATGCCCTACTTTGTCCAGGATCCGGCGCTGAAGATGACCCTTTTTGTGGCCATTGTGTTCGCGGCCAACATTATCAACGCCCTGTTTACAAGCGGCTATCAGGTATGGCAGGTGAACTTTATTCCCAATCAGGTGCGGGCGGAATACTTTTCCACCAATACGCTGATTACCGCCTTTATCGGCTGCGGTGCGGCCCTGGTCTCCAGCGTGGTGGCCGATGCGCTGGCCGGTTCGCCCTATCAGGATACCATCATCGTCATCTTCCGCTATACGGCCTATGCACTGGCGCTTTTGGATGTGCTCATCCTGTCGCTGCCCAAGGAATATCCCTACAGCCAAACGCAGGCCAAGCCGCGCTTCCGGGATATTTTTATCAAGCCCTTCCAGCATAAGAAATTTGTCATGACCATGGGCATCGTCTTTGCCTGGACCTTCTGCATCAACGTACCGCTCTCCTCGGTGAATTATTATCTCATCAACAATGTGGGTGTGGATTATACCTTTATCTATACGATCAACATGTTCTACCCTATATTCCTTCTGATCTTCCTGCCGCCATGGAAAAAGATCCTGGCGAAGCTGGGTTGGTTTAAGACCTTCGCCTATGCGGCTTTGCTGCATATCCCCACAAACCTATTGTATTCCTGCGTCACCAGCCAAACCTACCTGTGGGCGCTGCCGACGCTGCGGCTGGCGCAGCACCTTTTCGGCGTGGGAATGAATGTAGCCTATGCCAATATGGTTTATATCAACCTGCCGGAGAGCGACCAGACAAACTATATTTCCTTTCACATCCTGGTGGTCAATATCGCAAGCTTCCTGGGCATGATGACGGGTACCAGCTTTGTCGCCGCCTTCCCGGATCTTGTATTAAACCTTTTCGGTCTGGAATTCACCAATGTACAGATTCTCATGTGGGTGGAGGCCCTGGGCGATCTGCTGGTGCCGCTGGCGGTGCTGAGGCTGCTGCCCAAAATCAGCCCCGATACGCCGCAGCCGGACTGAGCTGAACAAGGACCAAGAGCCCGGCTGAATACCTAAAAAGCTGGCGCGGCTTTCGCTGCGCCAGCTTTTGTCCTATATGCTGCCCTCTAGCCCTTTATCGTGCCGTCAGGATTAAAGACCGGCAACTTTTCCAGATAGAGAATATCATCCCGCTCCTGGGCATCGCCCTCAGCCAGAATGGCCATACGGCCCACGATGTTGCCGCCGGCCTTGTTGACCAGGGCTTCCAGGGCTGCCAGACTCTCGCCGGTGGAGATCACGTCGTCCACGATCAGGATCCGCTTGCCCTTCATCAGGGCGGCATCGGCGCCGTCCAGATACAGGTGCTGCTCCTTGGCGGTGGTGATGGAGCGGACAGAGGACTCGAAAATGTCGGTCATGTACAGCTTGGGGCCTTTGCGGGCCAGAATGTACTTGGCATCCCCGGCCTGACGGGCCATTTCATGGGCAAGAGGGATTCCCTTTGCCTCGGCGGTGATGATGTAGTCGTACTCCGGAGCACGCTTGAGCAGCTCTGCGGCGCAGGCAACCGTCAGCTCCTGATCACCGAAGATGACAAAGCCGGCGATGTAGAGATCGTCTGTGACTTTGCAGATGGGCAGGTCCCGCTCGAGACCGGCAACAGTCATATGATAAAACATAGCAGAGTCTCCTTTTTTGTTGATAGGATACTCCTATTATACCGCGGCGGGATCAAATGTCAAGAAATCCCTGGAAAGTGACGAAATCCCCGCCGGAAACCGGCGGGGAGTCGTGCAAAGGGAAAGAAAAGAGAGGTAGAAAAGAGAAAAAAGAAAAACACATCCTTGGCAGAAAAACCGTTGTTGCGGTCAACGATCTTTCTTGTCTATAAGATAAAAGACAATCGTGAACACTTCGTGACGGAAATGAAAATTAAGTAAAGATAAATTATGAACAAACAGGATTTCTCCGGGTTTGTTGACTTTTCTCCGGGAGAATGCTACAATCATTTCATCCAATCATTGAAAAGGAGACGGTTTTTATGAATATTTTCAGCATGATCGCCAGCCTGTGGGCAACGGCTCTGGCATCCTCTCTGCTGCCTGCCGTTCTGATCTTCCTGGTGGGCCTGATCGTGGTCAGCGCTCTGATGAAGGCGCTGGACAAGGCCCTCAGCCGGTCCAGACTGGAGAAGGCAGCGCACAGCCTGGTCCGCTCTGTGGCACGGGTGGCACTGTACGCGCTGCTCATCGCCATCGTTGCCGCCAAGCTGGGCATTGACCTGACCAGCGTCATCGCCATTGCCAGCGTGGCTACCCTGGCGGTGTCCCTGGCCCTGCAGACGGCCCTGTCCAATGTGGTGGGTGGCCTGACGCTGCTGTCCAACCATCCCTTCCGGGCCGGTGACTATGTGGAGGTCTGCGGCCAGTCCGGCACCGTCCAGGAAGTGGGCATTACCTACACCAAGCTTCTCACCCCGGACAACAAGGTGATCTCCCTGCCCAACTCCGCGGTGATGAGCGCACAGATCGTCAACTACTCCGTATCCGGCAAGCGCCGGGTGGACCTGTCCGTGGCGGTGTCCTACGACAACAATGTGGAGACGGTGCTGGAGGCCCTGAAGGAAGTGGCGGATCTGCCCTGTGCCCGGAAGGACGACGGTGTCTTTACCGGTGTGGAGGCTTACGGTGAAAGCACCGTATCCTATGTGGTCCGGTTCTGGGTGGATGCGGACAAGTACTGGGACGGCTTCTTCGAGGGTCAGAGACGGATCCCCCAGGTGCTGAAGGAGCACGGGATCATCCTGTCCTATCCCCGCCTTACGGTCCATCTGGACAAGTAACCCATGCGCTCCGCCCCGAAAACCGGGGCGGAGCTTTTGCATATATTTTTGAAAACGGGAAAGGATATCCCTTGACAGGGAAAAAGAGAAGTGATAAAATAATCCCACAGTTGGTATTGATTGCGATGAGGGTCCACCTGTTCCCATCCCGAACACAGAAGTTAAGCTCATCTGCGCCGACGATAGTTGCCGGGTGACTGGCCGTGAAAATAGGTAATGCCAACATAACCCCCCAGCCTTTCGGCTGGGGGGTTTATTTCTTGGAATCGTTCTTCTTCGTTTGACTTTTCGGCTGGTATGTGATATAACTGGCTTATCTTTGATCGGCGGGTGGCTTTATGGATCATATTGAAAACCGAATTGAACAGGTGGTAAACTGCATACTGGATGATTACAGTCTTGGCCGCCAGATTGACCGGATTGAACCGTTTTCCAGTGCGGACAAGGAAATTGTGATTGATATTGTGGAAAAACTCCTGCGAATTGTGTTTCCGGGATATTATCGGGACAAGAATTACCGCATTTACAATGCCAAACACAATTTGTCTATGTTGATTGAGGATATTACCTTCAATTTGAATCGGCAGATTGATCTGGTTCTTCAACGGGCGGGGATGAAGGCAGAGGATGCTGCGGAAGCCTCCCAGAAGATCTGCCTTGCTTTTCTGGACCGGATTCCGAAGGTTCGCGCCTATGTGCAGATGGATCTGGAGGCGTTTTACGAGGGAGATCCGGCGGCCACCTGCTACGATGAGATTATCTACTGTTACCCTGGCCTCTTTGCGGTGACCATTAACCGCCTGGCACATGAGCTACACCTGCTGAATGTTCCCATGATCCCCAGAATGATGACAGAGTATGCCCATGGGGCCACCGGTATTGACATTCATCCCGGTGCTACCATTGGAAAGTACTTTTTTATTGACCATGGAACCGGTATCGTTGTGGGAGAAACCACCGTCATCGGAGATCATGTGAAGGTATATCAGGGCGTGACGCTGGGTGCATTGACGACCCGGGGCGGACAGTCTCTCCGGGGCAAAAAGCGGCACCCCACCATTGAAGACAATGTGACCATCTATGCCGGCGCCTCCATTCTGGGAGGAGAAACGGTGATCGGTCATGACTGTGTCATTGGAAGTAATGCCTTTATCACAAAATCCATCCCCCCCTGTACCACGGTGAGCTTCAAGAACGCGGAGTTGCTGATGAAGCAGCGCTGTGATTCGCCCAATTGCTCCGGCTGACGAGACCATGTGCTTCAAAGAATCGAAAACCCCCTGATGCAACGCATCAGGGGGTTTTGCGGAATGGGGATGGAAGCTAATAGTAGAAAGGAAAAGCGCTCAGATCCATTTGGAGCCATTGGTTATTCTCCGGATAGAATCTGAAAACCGTCTGGAAATCTCGTTGGATTGTTTTCTTGTGGGGGTAGGTTTCCAGGTATCCCTGGGAATAGTATTCCAGGACGTAGGTTCCGGACAGGACCACATCCGATCCGGCGGGATCTACTTCCGCAGTCAGGTTCTGCAGGGTGATTTCCGTGGGGGAGGAGTCAGAGGAGAAGCATTCCAGCAGGAAAGCGTACTCATCCTCCGCCGCGGAGCAAAGCTCCGGAACCTGGGAGAACAGGGGGCGCAGGATATCAAAGCGTTTTCCCTGCATTGCGCTGTCGTAAACGGTCTGGAAATTGGAAAGGGCAGTTTTTGCCAGCACTTCCATGGATGCCTGGGACAGCATCATGTCTGTGCAGTCCAGAATCGCCGGGATTTCGGTATCCAGAATGGCATACAGCGTATCGTGAAGCGGAGAGGACACCGTGACAACGTGAGTTCCGGTGAAGAGCCGGGGGATGGTATAAGTCACAGTGGCAGGGGAGTAAGAGGAATCAATGACCGGATCACTTGAGCCGGTGATGTACTGAGGCGTCAGCACAATGCCATCCACGGTGACTTCCGCATCCCGGAGGGCCTGGATCTGCAGATTCTGCCGGACGAACCCTGCTCCGTGGATTTGCCAAACCTCAAAGAAGTGGTTTTTCTTTTCTTCGGATTGGGTCAGGGGTACGGAAAAGACTCCTGATGATCCGCCGTCCGATTGATAATCGATCCGGGCAATACAATTGGCGACGGCAACCTCAAAATGGGAGACATGAGAAAAATCCCAGGCGCCGCAGTATCGGGCAAAACCATCCGGCGAAAGAAAATCGTCCTGCGGAAGATTCAGGGCTTCGAACGCCGCTTCATAGCGTCCGTTGACAATGTCTGTGAAAAAGCGGGCTGCCGTCTGCTCCGGACCGTAGGTGTCCTTCTGCCACCGGGGGACCCGGAAAAAGCACAGAAAACAGAAAACGGCGGATTCCGTCAGGATCAGCGCAAGCAGAATCCACCGGAGGGCCTTCCGGCCTTGCCCGGATGTCTGCTTCGATGTTTCGGGGAGAGGGAAGGGGTAAACCGGAGGATCGGAATCCGGGAGGGTCGTTTCGTTATGAGAATCCTTCATGCAGCTCACTCCTCTCCGATTTCGTTTTGAAGGGACTCCAAAAAGGCAAGATTCTGCCGTTCAATGTCATTCATGCGGGCCAGGACCACATTCCGGTTGTCGGTTTTTCCTGGGGCGGCCTGATACCAGGCTTTGTCCTCAAAGTATTCCCGAAGAGAAGTGTCTCGGAATGTAAAGCCTCTGCGGGCATACATTTCGTACAGGATCATCTCCGCAACGGAGTACCCTTCCGGAAGATCATCCGGAGGATTCTGGAAAATGGCATCCAGATCCGCCTGGGTGATCAGCAGGGAATCGCTGAAAACACAGAGAAAGCCTTCGCTTCGCAGGGCCTCCTCGGCAGCTTTTCCCTGAGCCTCCCGCTTTTCGTTGGCATCCTTCAGTGGAGTATTGGTCATCACGGTATCCTCCAGGGAGATCCGGACGGGATCTTGGGAGGAGGGATCCGGGACGGTGTCAGCAGCGGATACATCGGCAGGGGAAAGGGCAGGCAGCTTTGTCTGGTTTCGGAAGTTAACCTCCAAAAAGACACACAGGGAAAGGCCCAGAGCCAGAAGCAGGGCGATGAGGATCAAAAACAGGTTTCCGGTTTTCTGCATAGGCACCTCCCGGGAGAGTATTTCTCCAGAATGATCGTTTGGCTCTATTATAGCATGAATTGAAAGGATTGCAAGAACCGACGTTTTTCGGGAGGTTCCCATTTTTTCCCACGCCGGTTGCTTTTCCGTGGGAAAGATGATAGAATGGCAGAAAAGAGGGCGCAGCCGGGAGGGAGAACACCATGGACGAACTGGAGATCATCCGGCATCAACAGATCGGTGGATTAAGCCTTTTTCTGGATACAGTGGACTACCGCACATCCCATTTTCACAACGAGTGGGAGATTATCTGGGCGGTCAACGGGGAGATGCGGCTGTTTTATGAGCAGCAGACCTTCCGGATCCCGGAAGGGGAGGTAGCACTGGTGAATCCCAATACGCCTCACGAGATGCATAAAACCGGGGAGACCTGTACCTTTTTGTGTCTGCAGCTTTCTCCGGAGCGGTTTCCGGAGATCAGCAACATTGCCGTGGAGGATCCCATGGTGTTCAGCTATCTGAATCCGGAGGAGCAGGGAAAGCTGAAAAAGTGGCTGCTGCAGGCTGCATATTCCTACTTCTACCACAAGCCGTTTTATGAAATGGAGTGCCTGGGCCTGGCAGGACAGGTGTTTTCGCTGCTGCTTTCCCGTATGCCCGGTCGGAAGGTCAGTTGGGAAGAGGAACAGAACCAAACCAAACGAAATGCACGGCTCATGCGGCTGCAGCAGTTTGTGGACAGAGGATATATGCACAAGATCAATCTATCGGATTTCGCCCGGGCGGAGGGCTGTTCTCTGAGCTATATGTCCCATTTCGTCAAAAATGCCCTGAACCAGACCTTCCAGGAATATGTCAGCACTGTCCGCTACAACTGCGCCTGCAAGCTCATCGCCGCCGGCAGCACCAATATGCTGGATGTGTGCATGGAATCCGGTTTCTCGGACTACCGGTATTTTGTCAAGGCGTTCCGGAAGCAAAGCGGCATGACACCGGAGGAATACAGCCGCAGCCATGGAAAACGGGCAGCGGACTGGACGGTGCGGCACAGCATCCATTCGTTGGAGCGCTTCTATACGTTTTCCCAGAGCCTGGAACTGATGGATGCCTGGGGGCCGCTGCTGGTTCCGGATTATTTTGAGAAAGAAAACTTGCGCGACAGCAAATTAGTCTAATAAAAAAGCTGATTGACCATAGAAAACTGCCGGAAAAACGGGTATAGTATTCATGTACGATGGACAGTTGGAGGCCGAATCGTCCTGTTTCCCGGGACCGACCAGCCTGAAACCGCAATCATCGCCGCTTCGGCGTTTTTGATATTCGTAAATCATTTGAAAAGGAGATAAATCGTATGAACATTCCCGAGGTAAAACTGGGCATTATTGCCGTGTCCCGTGACTGCTTCCCCATTGCGCTGTCCACCCAGCGCCGGAAGAACATCGTTGCCGCATACGGCGAGGGCCTGTATGAGTGCCCCATCACTGTGGAAAACGAGAAGGATGCAGCGGCTGCCATTCAGGACGTGAACAAGGCCGGCTGTAACGCCATCGTGGTCTTTTTGGGCAACTTTGGCCCCGAGACCCCCGAGACCCTGCTGGTCAAGAAGTTCCACGGTCCGGCTAGGTGCATCGCGGCCGCAGAAGGCGACGGCGACATGATCAATGGACGGGGCGATGCCTACTGCGGTATGCTCAACTGCTCCTATAATCTGGGTATGCGCCACCTGAAAGCATATATCCCCGAGTACCCTGTGGGCAATGCACAGGAGTGTGCAGCCATGATCCGGGAGTTCATCCCCATTGCCCGGGCGATCATCGGTCTGCGGAGCCTGAAGATCATCACTTTCGGCCCCCGGCCTCAGGACTTCTTTGCCTGCAATGCCCCCATCAAGGGCCTGTACCAGATCGGCGTAGAGATTGAAGAGAACTCCGAGCTGGACCTGCTGGTGGCTTTCAAGGCGCACGCCGGCGACAAGAGAATCCCCGAAGTCATTGCCGATATGCAGAAGGAGATGGACGGTAAGATCTATCCCGACCTGCTGGAGCGTATGGCACAGTTTGAGCTGACGCTGCTGGATTGGGCAGAGGAGCATAAGGGCGACAGAAAATATGTGGTGTTCGCCGATAAGTGCTGGCCTGCATTCCCGGAGCAGTTCGGCTTTGAGCCCTGCTTCGTCAACTCCCGCCTGGCCTCCCGGGGTATCCCCGTGGCTTGCGAGGTGGATATCTACGGAGCCCTTTCCGAGTACATCGGAAGCTGTGTCTCCAACGATGCAGTGACCCTGCTGGATATCAACAACTCCGTGCCTCAGTACATCTACGACGAGGACATCGCCGGCAAGTATGACTACAAGCTCACAGACACCTTCATGGGCTTCCACTGTGGCAACACCCCCTCCTGCAAGATGTGCGGCGGATGCGGCGTGAAGTACCAGCTCATCCAGCACCGTCTGCTGGAGCCTGCCGGAAGCGAGCCTGATTTTACCCGCGGCACCCTGGAAGGAGACATTGCTCCCGGCGATATCACCTTCTACCGCCTGCAGTGCGACAGCGAGGGCGTCCTGCGTTCCTACATTGCCGAGGGCGAAGTCCTGCCTGTGGCAACCCGCAGCTTCGGCGGCATCGGTATTTTCGCCATTTCCGAAATGGGCCGGTTCTACCGCCATGTGCTCATCGGCAAGCGCTATCCCCACCACGGCGCCGTGGCCTTTGCCCACTGCGGAAAGGCCCTGTTTGAGGTGTTCAAGTACCTGGGCGTCACCGATATCGCTTACAACCAGCCCAAGAATCTGCCCTATCCCACCGAGAATCCCTGGGGCTAATGACATAGTACCATAATGGAACCAAACGCCCCCGAAAACCATTGGTTTTCGGGGGCGTTTTTGGCATTTTACAGCACAGAACCGTGGGAATCCACAACGGTTCTGTACCAGTCGGCGCTGTCCTTCAGAATGCGTTTTCCGGTGGGGAAATCCACAAAGACCAGACCAAAGCGTTCGCTGTAGCCGCTGTGCCACTCGTAGTTGTCCGTCAGGGACCAGTGGAAGTAGCCCCGGACATCCGCGCCGCGCTGGCAGCAGCGCCGGAGACACAGAAGATAGCGGTGCAGGAAGTCAATGCGGTTGGGGTCGTGGACCTGACCGTCCAGACTGATAACGTCGTTGCAGCTCAGGCCGTTTTCCGTGATGTAGATGGGTGCATGGTACCGCTCCCACAGCAGATACACGCCGTAGTCCAGCACTTCCGGAGTGACCGGCCATTTCAGGGCGGTCCTGGGGAAGCCGTCGTACCGGGGAATGAAGTAGGGGGAATCCTTTCCTGTACGGACGCACCATCCGTTGTAGATGTTGAAGCCCAGGAAATCGGGTGCCTGAGAGATGACCGCTATTTCTTCTTCCGTGACCGCATCCATGCAGGTTTTCAGCGGACCGGGGGCACAGTCCGGGAACCTGCCCAGACAGATGGGATCCAGGGTCATCTGGTGGGTGAACAGCCAGTCGTTATCAGACACGGCAAAGGTGGCTTCCCGGGCGGCATCTGCATCTGCGGGCGTTTCGGGATAGCACAGACGGCCGGTGGTGGCAATGCCGATCTGCGCCTGGGGGTCGGTTTGCCGGATGGATGTTGCTCCCTTGCCGTAAGACAGCAGAGTGTGCTTCCAGCATTGGAACAGATCCGGAAGGGGCAGCTTTTTCCCGGGGGCGTGAATGCCGCTGCCGTACCCCAGACCAACGGTACACTGAGGCTCGTTGAGCAGGAAATAGCTGCGGACTCTTCCCTGGAAGTGACCGGCCATCATCCGGCAGAACCGGGCAAAGCAGTCGACGATACCGGGATTCTGCCAGCCGCCCTGCTCCTCCAGCGCCTGGGGAAGCTCCCAGTGGTACAGGGTCATGTAGGGGGTAATGCCGGCAGCAATGCAGGCATCCACCAGCCGGTCATAGTAGGCCAGACCGCCGGGATTCCAGTTTCCGTTTCCTTCCGGATCGATTCTTGCCCAGGAAACGGAGAAGCGGTAGGCGGACAAATGCATTTTTTTCAGGTGGTCAATGTCCTCCTCGTAGCGGTGATAGCTGTCACAGGCAACATCACCGGTGTTGCCTTCGAAGGTCTTTCCCGGGGTGTGGGAAAACACATCCCAGATGGAGAGACCGCCTCCATCCTCCTGGGGATATCCTTCGATCTGATAAGCGCTGGATGCGGCGCCCCATACAAAATTCTTCGGAAAAGTCATGATCATTCTCCCATCTCCACAATCACTTCGACGGTCCGGCCGGGTTCGGCAATGGGAAGCACCGTGCCGGACACAGGAACACCGTCACAGGTGATGCGGGCGACTCCGTGCTCCACACCGGCAGGCTGCCGGACGGTGATCTGATAGACTGCACCCCGATACCGGCGTTCTGCATGGAATCCGCCCAGAGAACCGGGCAGGCATGGGTCGATTCGCAGTCCGTCCATGGTGGGGACGATACCCAGGAGATACTGGCTGACGTTGATGAAAGACCAGGCGGCGGTACCGGTGAGCCAACTGTTTTTGGCTTCGCCATGGGTGGGGGCATCCTTGCCGGCCACCATCTGGCTGTACACATAAGGTTCGGTCCTGTGAATGTCGCTGATGTCCTCCAGATAGGCGGGGCAGGTCTTGCGGTAGACCTCAAAGGCACGGCTGCCGTGGCCCATGACCGCCTCCGCACAGGAGATCCAGGGGTTGTTGTGACAGAAAACACCGGCGTTTTCCTTGTATCCGGGGGGATAGCTGGAGATTTCTCCCAGATTCAGGCGATAGGAGGTATAGGCAGGCTGGAGAATCACGATGCCATACCGGGTGTCCAGCCGTTCCTGAACGCTGCGGAGGGCTGCCTCCGCCTGTCCGGTGGTTTTTCCCAGACCGGCCATGACGCACATTCCCTGAGGCTCAATGAAGATCTGGCCCTCATCGCACTCCCGGCTGCCGACCTTCTGTCCCAGGGCATCATAGGCCCGGAGGAACCACTGCCCGTCCCAGCCGGCGGTGAGAACGGCCCTGCTGACATCTTCCACATGGGACAGGGCCTGTGCCTGTTCTTCTGCGAGCCCCAGCCTGCCGCACAGATCGGCGTAGATTTTGCCGTACAGGGCAAACAATCCGCCGATAAACACACTCTCGGCTACGGGACCTTCGCTGGGGCCGGAGGTCTGGAAGCTCTCACCGGGGTACCGGGAGAAGCAGTTCAGATTCAGACAGTCGTTCCAGTCGGCCCGGCCGATGAGGGGCAGCCCGTGGGGACCCAGATGCGTGGCGGTAAACAGGAAGCTCCGGCGCAGATGCTCCATCAGAGGCTGAGCAAGGCTTTCATCGTTGTCAAAGGGTACCGACTCATTCAAAATGGTAAAATCGCCGGTTTCCCGCAGATAGGCGTCGGTGGCGGCAATCAGCCACAGGGGATCGTCGTTGAAACCGCTTCCGATGGCACTGTTGCCCCGCTTGGTCAGAGGCTGATACTGGTGGTAGGCGCTGCCGTCGGGGAATTGGGTGGCAGCAATGTCCAGGATCCGCTGCCTTGCCCGGCTGGGGATCATATGCACGAAGCCCAGCAGATCCTGACAGGAGTCCCGGAAGCCCATGCCTCTGCCCATGCCGCTTTCGTAATAGCTGGCGGAGCGGCTCATGTTGAAGGTGACCATGCACTGGTACTGGTTCCAGGTATTGACCATCCGGTTGAGCTTCTCGTCTCCGGATTCTACGCGGAAGCCGCCCAGCAGATCCTCCCAGAAATCATGGAGGGCGGAGAAAGCACCATCCACAAAGGCATCATGGGCGTAACGGGCCATCATTTCTTCTGCGGGGGTTTTGCGGATGATTCCGGGGGCTTCCCATTTTTCTTCCCGTGGATTCTCAATGTAGCCCAGACCGAAAATCACGGACCGGGACTGGCCGGGCTGCAGTTCCACATGGATGTGGTGGGCACCTACCGGCGCCCAGCCGTGGGCAATGCTTCCCGTGCACTTTCCGTTCAGCACGGCCTCCGGACGGGCAGGACCGCCGTACACGCCGCAGAAGGCATCCCGGGAGGTATCGAATCCGTCAACGGGGCAGTTTGCCCAGAAAACAGCGTAGTGGTCACGGCGCTCCCGATACTCTGTTTTGTGGTAGATGGCGCTGCCGACAACCTCAACTTCACCGGTGCTGAAATTGCGCTGGAAATTGGAACTGTCGTCCATGGCATCCCACAGGCAGAATTCCACATAGCTGAAAAGGTCCAGGCTGCGGGGCAGGTCGGTTTCGTTGCAGAGGGTAACACGCTGGATCAGGCACCGGTCCCCCACGGGCACCAGCATCTCCTGCTTCGCGGTAATGCCGTCCTTTTTGCCGGTGATCACGGTGTAGCCCATGCCGTGGCGGCACTCAAAGGAGTCCAGCTCAGTCTGTACAGGCTGCCAACCGGGATTCCATACGGTGTCTCCGTCCTTAATATAGAAGTGGAAGCCGTCGGCATCCAGGGGACTGTTGTTATAACGGTAACGGGTGATCCGGCGCAGCCGGGCGTCCCGGAAGAAGGCATAGCCGCCTGCGGTGCAGGAGGTCAGGGCGAAGAAGTCCTCATTTCCCAGGTAATTGATCCAGGGAAGGGGAGTGCGGGGGGTGCGGATCACATATTCCCGCCGCGAGTCATCAAAGTGTCCGAATTGCATGAATGTTTCCTCCTTTTGCGTATAAAACCCATTTCGCGATAACGATTAAGTGAGACCGCAGGACATATATGTGATAAGGATACAGCATATACGCACAAAAATCAAGCCTTATTTCTGCATTTTCTCGTGAATTTTGCTTTCAAATGAGCAGGATAGAAACGGACGCAGGCGGCAGAGCCGGCTCAACCATGAGGATAATGACATTTTCGGAGATTTGAGTAAACAGAATCCACAGTATTTCGGAAACAATGCTGTGCAATAGCACCAAATAAAGGCAGTTTCACAACAAATCTTGTTTTTCCACTTGCTTTTTTGTGGGATGTGTAGTATAGTCTGGTTATGAAATCGATTAAGTAAAGGAATGGAGAAGGGGACTGCTATGGTATCCATGAAGGACATTGCGCTGAAATGCGGTGTGTCGGTTGCCACCGTAAGCAAGGCGCTCAACGGCCAGCCGGATATCGGCGGGGAGACCCGAGCCAGGATCGCAAAGGCTGCGGAAGAGATGGGGTACATGACCAACGCAGCAGCCAGAGCACTGAAGACCAACCGGACCTATCATCTCGGTGTCCTGTTTGTGGACTCCCAGGGGATTGGCCTGGCCCACGAGTATTTCTCCGCACTCTTTGAGAGCTTCAAGGAGGAAGCGGAGGCCCACGGCTACGACATCACCTTCATCAATCAGAATGTCGGGGGCCGGAAAAACAGCTACCTGCAGCATTGTCTTTACCGCGGAGTGGACGGCGTGCTCATCGCCTGCGCTGACTTTGAAAGTCCGGAGGTACAGGAGCTGGTGGACAGCGACCTGCCGGTGGTGACCATTGACCACATTTTCAATAACCGTCTGGCGGTGGTTTCCGACAATGTAAGCGGCACCTATCAACTGATTCACCATGTATATGAAAAAGGCCACCGGAACATAGCCTTTCTCCACGGGGAGATGACCTCGGTCACCAAAAACCGGATGATCGGCTTTTACCGGGCCTGCGAGGAGCTTTCGCTTACGGTTCCGGAGGAGCAGGTGATTGCCTGTGCTTACCACGATATCATTCGTTCGGAGGAGGCTACCCGCAGGCTTTTGGAGCTGCCGGAAAGACCCACCTGTATCCTGTTTCCCGACGATTATTCCTACATTGGCGGCATGCGTGCGATCATGGACTCGGGACTTCGGATCCCGGAGGACATTTCCGCCGTGGGTTATGACGGCATCGGCCTTGCGGATGTGATCGGCCTGACCACCTTCCGGCAGGATTCGGCGGCGTTGGGATCCAGGGCAGCTCAGGGACTGATCAGCCTGATCGAGCACCCCAGGACCACCCTGATGGACCGTATCCTGGTACCCGGCAAGCTGATGGCCGGCAAGACGGTAAAAGACCTGAATTCGTAGTTCACGCCTTCGGGCGACGACCCGTGCGAAAGCACGGAAATTAAAAAGGAGGAAAACAAAAAATGAAAAAAGCATTATCCATGATCCTTGTTCTGGTTATGGTGACTGCCATGTTCGCCGGCTGCGGCTCTGCAAAGCCCGCCGAGACCACGGCAAAGCCTGCCGAGACCACCGCAGCTCCCGCTGAGACCACCGCTGCTCCTGCCGAGACCACCGAGGCTCCCGTGGCCGAGTATCCTGAGGGCAAGGTGTTCAACATCTATGCCTGGAACGAAGAGTTCAAGGGCTTCTTCGAGAAGTACTACACCGTTCCCGAAGGTGTAACCGTGAACTGGATTATCACCCCCAGTGACGGCGGCGCATACCAGGAAAAGCTGGACCAGGCTCTGCTGGCTCAGGAAGGCGCTTCTGACGATGATAAGGTCGACCTGTTCCTGGCTGAGGCTGACTACATCACCAAGTACACCAATTCTCCCCTGACGCAGGATATCACCAAGCTTGGTGTGACCGATTTTTCCAACACCTATGCGTACACCGTGCAGTGCGCATCCGACGGTGAAGGCGTTGTGAAGGGTGTTTCCTTCCAGTGCTGCCCCTCCGCTCTGATTTATCGCCGCTCCATTGCCAAGGATGTCCTCGGCACCGACGATCCCGCTGAAGTCCAGGCTGCTCTGTCCGACTGGAGCAAGTTCAATGATGTGGCTGCCCAGGCAAAGGCTAAGGGCTACTACATGACTTCTTCCGAGGCCGAGACCTACCGCGTGTTCTCCAACAACGCAGCGGAAGCTTGGGTGGATGCGGATAACAACCTGCAGATCCCCGAAGCTATCAAGACCTGGATGGCTCAGGCGAAAGAATACACCGACAATGGCTACACTCTGACCTGCGATATCTGGTCTGAGGAGTGCACCGCTCAGATGTTTGCGGAAGGCAAGACCATGTGCTTCTTCGGACCTGCATGGTATTACAACTTCTGCATGGGCAACGCACAGGATCCCGAAAAGGGCTGCTACGGTGACTGGGCTATCTGCGAAGGTCCTCAGGCTCACTTCTGGGGAGGCACCTGGCTGCTGGCTCCCGTGGGCACCGACAACCCCACTATGGTCGCTGAGATCATGAACCAGTTCATTAACGACGAAGAGACCTGCTCCAACCTGGTGAAGAACGAGATGCAGTTCTCCAACAACCAGGCTGTGAACGCCAAGTTCGCAAACGATCCCGACTTCGGCAACGCTTTCCTGGGTGGCCAGAACGACACTGCTCTGTACTGCGAGCTGTCCAAGAATATCGTGTTTGAGAACCACACGCACTACGATCAGGTTATCAACGAAAAGCTGCAGGCGTGCTGGCGTGAGTACTGCGACGGTGAGGTCACGGAAGATCAGGCCCTGGCCAACTTCTACGCACTGATTAACGAGAACTACCCCACCATCGTCACTCCGTAACCGAAATTTGCAATTCTCCTCCGGGGCAGGGCGCATGCCCTGTCCCGGATTGTTTTTTCGGTGTTCCGGAACTCTCCGGATGCGAAGAGCTTTGGAATGCCGAAAAGAAATGATGATGGAGGGAAGTGGCTACCATGCAAACAACAAAATCCAAACCACGCGTGAAACGGAAGAAGGGAATCAGTTATGCCAAATGGGGATACCTGTTTATTCTGCCATTTTTCCTGGCATACTGCATTTTTTCCCTGGCACCCCAGGTCCTGACCATATACAACAGCTTCTTTGAAAACTACCGGGAAGGCCTGATGCAGGTTGGTCCCAAGTTCGTAGGGCTGCAGAACTATGTAAAGCTGTTCACGCCGGATAAAAACGGTTCTATCAGCATCCTGAAATTCGCTGCCAACACCATGGTGATGTGGGTGGAAGGCGCGGTTCCGCAGGTACTGATCGCACTGCTTCTGAGTGTCTTTTTCACCAGCTACCGGCTGAAGATCCGTGGGCAGCAGTTTTTCAAGACCGTGATCTATATGCCGAACCTGATCATGGCTTCTGCATTTTCTATGCTGTTTTTCACGCTGTTCTCCAATGTCGGACCTGTAAACCAGTTGATCATGTACTTCGGCTGGTCGGAAGAGGTGATCCCGTTCTTTGATAAGCAGGTCACAGTCCGGGGACTTGTGGCAACCATGAACTTCCTGATGTGGTTTGGCAATACAACCATTCTTCTCATGGCAGGTATCATGGGCATTGATCAGACGCTTTTTGAGGCTGCCAATCTGGACGGCGCGAATTCTCTCCAGGTTTTCTTCAAGGTGACCCTGCCGCTTCTCATGCCGGTGCTGGTTTACACGATCATCACGGCGCTGATCGGCGGCCTCCAGATGTTCGATGTTCCCCAGGTTCTGACCAACGGAGCAGGCACACCCAACCGCTCCTCCACCACACTGATCATGTACCTGAACAACTTCCTGAAAACCAGCAAGAACTACGGCATGGCCGGTGCGGTTTCTGTGATTATCTTTGTAATCACCGGACTTCTCAGCATTTTGGTGTTCAAGAGTCTGACGAAGGACGATGACTAAGGGGGTGCCGAAATGAGAACCAATTCTTCTGACAGCCGGAAAGCAAAGGCAATGCTGACAATGAGCCGGATCGTTGTCTACGCGATTCTGGTGTTTCTGTCTGTGCTGTGTCTGTTTTCTTTCTATATGCTGATCATCAATTCGACCCGTTCCAATGCGGATCTGCAGGGCGGCTTTAAGATCCTGCCTCAGGGCAACTTCCTGGAGAATCTGAAGAACGCCTGGAACGACAGCTCCATCAACATTCCGAGAGGCATGGCAAACAGCTTCCTGGTTGCCCTTTGCACTTCGGTACTGACCACCTATTTTTCTTCTCTGACGGCTTACGGACTTTATGCCTATGACTTTAAGCTGAGGAAAATCGCAACAACGTTTATCCTTGCGGTCATGGTGATTCCCAAGCAGGTGTCCGCCTCCGGTTTTGTGCAGATTTGCTTCAAGTACGGTTTAACGGACAGCTATATTCCTCTGATTCTGCCGGGGATTGCTGCTCCCATTGTGTTTTTCTATATGCTCCAGTATATGAAGAGCGTCCTGCCCATGGAAATCGTGGATGCGGCCCGTGTGGACGGTTCCGGTGAATTTGCAACCTTCAACCGGATCGTCCTGCCGATGATCAAGCCTGCGGTTGCAGTGCAGATGATCTTTTCTTTCGTGGAATCCTGGAACAACTACTTCCTGCCGGCTCTGCTTCTGAACAAGGCGGAAATGAAGACGGTTCCGATTATGATTGCTCAGCTTCGCTCCGCAGACTACTCCAAGTTTGATCTGGGGAAGGTATATATGTTTATTCTGCTGGCGATTCTGCCGGTGCTGTGTGTGTACATTTTTCTGTCCAGGTTTATCATCAAGGGCGTTACCGCAGGAAGCGTCAAAGGCTGAACCTCAGGAACGGACTTCGGTCCGTTCCTTTTTTGTGCTTTTCCGGAGAAGAAAGAAAAAGGTGCGTTTTTTGCGGTGAAGTCGGGGTGAAGATGCAATTTTTTGGATTCTTTTACGAAATAGTTGCAATCTGTATACAGCATTGCTATAATACCCTTATTGTGAGTGAAAAGGAGAAGCCTATGAAAAGAAAAGACACAATCTGGAATCCGGTATTCACAAGCGTGTTCATTGCCAACGTCTGTGCCCAGATGGGCCAGCAGATGATGAATACCCTGGTTCCCAAATTTGCCCATTCCCTGGGCGCCGCAGCATCCACGGTGGGATTTGTCTCCAGCGTGTTTGCCATTACCGCGCTGGCGATCCGTCCCGTTTCCGGCCCTGCTGCGGACAGCTTCAGCAAGAAAAAGCTGCTGATCCTGTCCAACATCTGTACGGTTGTGGCTTTCCTGGCCTACAGTATGTCCACAGAGGTCAGCATGGTGGTGGCGGCCAGACTGCTCCACGGCATTGGCGTGGGCATGAGCTCTCCTCTGTGCCTTGCCATGGCCAGCAACTCCCTGCCGGATAGCAAGCTGGGAAGCGGCGTAGGCGTGTTCTCCCTGGGGCAGGCGGTCTCACAGGCTATCGGACCGACCATTGGTCTCTCCCTCAGCCGGGCCATCGGCTACTCTCAAACCTTCCTGGTGGGAACGGCTGTGATGGCAGCGGCCATCGTCTGCGCCTTCATGATCCGGGAAATGCCGGAGGACCGCCCGAAATTCCGTATTTCTTTGGACAGAATCATTGCCAAGGGTGCCATTCGCCCCTCTGTTGTCATGTTCTTCCTGGGAGCCTCCTACTCCTGTCTGTCCTCCTTCCTGGCGATCTACGGCGGAGCCCGTGGTGTGGATCAGATCGGCCTGTTTTTCACCGCCTATGCCTGCACCATGCTGGTTACCCGTCCGATCTGCGGAAAGCTCATTGATAAGCTGGGCTTTGAGAAGGTTCTGGTTCCCGGCATTGTGTTTTTTGCCTGCTCCTTTGCCCTGGTCAGCATGGCAAAATCTCTTCCCGGCTTCATCCTGGCAGGTGTGGTAGGCGCCTGCGGCTACGGCGTGTGTCAGCCCACGGTCCAGTCCCTGTGTATGCGCTGCACTCCGAAGAATCAGCGCGGAGCCGCCGGAAATACCAACTACATCGGCATGGACTGCGGTATGCTCTTCGGCCCCACGGTGTCCGGTTTTGTGGTGGATTCCCTGATGAAATCCGGGGTGCAGGCGGTGGATGCCTACTCAAAAATGTACCTCATTATGACGATCCCCATGATGATCGGCCTGGCTTATTTCCTCCTGGCCCTGAAGAGGATCAAAAAGGACATTGCGGATCTGGATGCAGCGCAGGCTGCTTCCAAAATCGCAGAATAAGAAAGTGGAGTGGCGCAGTATCGGCAGCGCCACTCCGGTTTCTTCGGTTAGGCTCCTCGTTGGAAGATCGAATGACACTGCCGGTTCCGGTGGATGGCTACCTCCGCCATGCCGTGGCAGGGCCGTTGAGGGCACTGCGGTATGCTGAGCTGCCTGAAAGATACAGAGAAGTAACCGCTGACAGCGTTTGCAGGTTACGGAACAGGAGAAAGGATATGGAAGAGAGAATCTATCGGGAATACCTGGAGATCCTGCGGGAGGAGCTGGTCCCGGCAATGGGCTGTACGGAACCCATCGCCGTGGCATATTGCGCGGCTCTGGCCCGGCAGACGCTGGAACAGATGCCGGACCGGGTAGAGGTGTACGCCAGCGCCAATATCATCAAAAATGTGAAAAGTGTGGTGGTCCCCAACACAGGCGGACAGCGGGGCATCGGAGCGGCTGCGGCGGCAGGCATCGTGTCCGGCAATGCAGACAAGCAGCTTCAGGTGCTGTCGGAGATGACACCGGAGAAGATCAATGCCCTGAAAGACTTCCTGGCCGAGACCCAAATCACCGTTCGGCAGTCGGAAAAACCGTATATTTTTCATATTCGCGTTTCCCTTTGGGCGGGGGAGCACAGTGCCACGGCGGAGATCGCCGGTTTCCATACCAATGTGGTCCACCGGGAAAAGGACGGGCGCATACTGTTCCATCAGGACTACCGGGAAGCGGAAAACGCCCACACCACCGACCGGAGTCTTCTGACGGTGGAACAGATCGTGGAGTTTGCCGACTGCGTAGATCCGGAGGATGTCAGGGAAACGCTCCAGCGGCAGATCGATTACAACTGGGCCATCGCCCAGGAGGGTCTGCGGGGAAGCTACGGCGCGGGCATCGGCAGGATTCTGCTGCAATCCTACGGAAACAGCGTCCACAATCGGGCGAAAGCCTATGCGGCGGCCGGTTCCGACGGACGGATGAACGGATGCGAGCTGCCGGTGGTCATCAATTCCGGCAGCGGCAATCAGGGACTGACGGCCTCTCTGCCGGTGATCGTATATGCCCGGGAGCTGAACGTATCTCAGGAGATGCTGTACCGCGCCCTGGTGGTGTCCAATCTGGTGACCATCCACCTGAAAACGGGCATCGGCAGACTGTCGGCCTACTGCGGTGCCACCAGTGCCGGCTGCGGTGCCGGTGCCGGAATCTCCTATCTGTACGGCGGCCGCTACCGGGAGATCGCACATACCATTGTCAATGCCATTGCCATTGACTCCGGCATGATCTGTGACGGCGCCAAGGCAAGCTGCGCGGCGAAGATCGCTTCCGCGGTGGAAGCGGGGCTTTTGGGACTGCAGATGCAGATGCACGACAGCCAGTTCTACGGCGGAGACGGCATTGTGGTCAAGGGTGTGGAGAATACCATTCGTAATGTAGGCGCCCTTGCCAGCATCGGTATGCGGGATACCGACAAGACCATTATTCGCCTGATGGCGGAGGAATAGGTCTTCCGCATATCGTATTCCGGAGGGAAAGAAAGCGGAAAACGGAACACCGGCTGAGAGCATCGCTTTCAGCCGGTTTTGTTTATTTCAGGAATTTCAGGATCTGCTCTTCTTCGGCATCGGGAAGCATGGATTGCAGGTGCGTGACCATGCGCCGGAGGGAGTCCCCGGGTGCCCGGCGGTAGGCTTCTTCCAACAGGTGGTCGCCAAATCGCTGTTCCGGGGTGCTGTACTCTGCAATGCCCCAGCCGTAGGGCCTGCCCAGCTTGTCTTTTGCATAGGCGAAATCGTCCACAACCACATAGGTCTGCATTTGCAGCCGGGTGATGACGCCTTCAAAGCCCTTGTTTCCCTGGGGGCCATAGCCGCAGCGACGTTTTAGGTCCCCTGTGAGGATAGGGGCGGAATCTGCCACGGCCTCATACACCTGCCGGTCCTTCATGGATGCCAGACCATCGTCCCACCGGGCATCGAAATCATAACCGTCCCGGCGGAAGTTGGCAAAATCCGGGAACCACTCCAGGCTGATGTAGCCGGCTTTTCCGGAAAAGAATTTTCCGTAGACACAACCGCCCATGCGGATCACCGGCCCCTTCCACTCCCATGGACCCGGCTCCGTATCCGAAAACCACAGCCGGGGCGGCGTGCAGTCTTCGATGGAGAAGCCGGGGATCCTGCTGCGGAATAGGGGCAGAAAGCCGTACTGCCGGACAAGCAGCCAGATGTCCCGGGCACATTGTATTTCAGGAAGCATACGAATCCCTCCCAAGGGTTTTCTTCATTATAACAGATCTCTCCGGGTTTTTCAGCAAAAACTATTTTTGATACAAATTTTGCATTTTGCGAGGATAATACGAAGATAATAGTACAAATATTCACAATGCTCTGGATAATTCGTACAAATATACAGGGAGATATGTGACAGAATAACACAAATTTACGGACAGGACTTGCAAAAACCGAAAAAAACCGGTATCCTATAAGAAGAGAGTCCGGGGTTCCCGCGGCGGATCCCGTCATCACAACATTGGGAAGGAGAACCGATAATGACAGATGTGATTGCATATACCAAATACGGCAAGGTTCTTGGAGACTATTTTGACGGCGTATACCGTTTCCTCGGCATCCGCTATGCCAAGGCCCCGGTGGGAGAGCTGCGGTTCCAGCCGCCTCAGCCCCCGGATGTCAGCCCCGTGATTATGGAGGCAAAGAAATATGCCTTCAAGTGCTACCAGACCGACACTCCCAGAATCGAAGTGCCGGAGGTGGCAAATTCCAAGTACAACCTGATCAACCAGAAGCTGGTCACCGGCAACATGGAAATGGGCAAGGGTCCCCAGTCCGAGGATTGTCTGGCGCTGAATATCTGGACCCCCGATCTGACCGAGGGCATGAACCTGCCGGTGATGGTGTGGTGCCATGGCGGCGGAAACGTGGCCGGCACGGCAGAATGCCCCCATCAGGATGGCTTCAACATGGCCAAGAAGAACAACGTGGTCATGGTTTCCTTCAGCCACCGGCTGAATCTGTTCGGCTACATGGATCTGAAGTACACAGGTGTGGAGAAATACAAGAATACCGTCAACATCGGAAACTTAGATATGGTGGCGGTGCTGCAGTGGGTCCATGACAACATCCAGTGGTTTGGCGGCGACCCCAACAACGTTACCATCTTTGGCGAATCCGGCGGCGGCGGAAAGGTCTGCCAGCTTCTGGGTATGCCTGCGGCAAAGGGCCTGTTCCATAAGGCCATTGTCCAGAGCGGCGGCTTCCACACCGTGGATCCCCAGGAGAACATTGACGATACCAACGCCTTCCTGGCGGAGCTGGGCATCACGGTGGAGAATATGGATCTGCTGGAGACCATTCCGCCGGAGGATCTGATCAAGGCAATGCGCGCAGTGAATGCCAGACGGGAAAACGGCAACTACCTGAATTTCCCGGTGGTGCTGGACGGCGAAGTCATTAAGTACAATCCCTTTGACGGCGCAGAGGGCAGCGAGTACTGCAAGGATATCCCCCTGATTATCTGCTACACCAAGCATGACATGGCGCTGCTGGCCCTGTTCAATCCGGAGGTCTTCGAACTGACGGACGAGACATTGCCGGAGAAGCTGCGTTCCTGCGGCTATACCCAGGAGCAGACGGAGCGGATCATCAAGACCTACTCTGAAATGCTGGACAACCCCACCGCGGCGGATATTTTCATCGCTCTGATGAATGACACCGAACAGCTCAAGTTCGTGGATGATGTCTCCAAGTGCAAGGACGGCAAGGGCGGAGCCAATTTCTATAACTGTGTGTTTGCCTTTGAAAGCCCGGATCCTGTGCAGAAGGCCATCCACGGCACCGACGTGCCCTTCTTCTTTGACAATGCCTATCTGGCACCCTGCCTGTACACGGCAGCCAACAAGAGCGCGGCGTTCTCTGTTTCCGATACCTGCGGATCCTCCTGGGCGGCCTTTGCCCGCACCGGTGATCCCACAGGCCGCAGTATGCCCAAGTGGAAACCCTACGATCAGAAGGACCGCTACACCATGATCTTCAAGGCAGAGAGCGAGCTGGTATCGGATTACCACAAGGCCGGACGGGAGATCGTCAGCGAGCTGAAGGGAGATCTGCCCGGTATCGGCAGAAAGTTCAAGGAAAAAGAGTAAGTTCCTGACAGGAAACCACCTTCTGCCGCCTGCAGAGGGTGGTTTTTCGTGTGAAAAAAGGCTGTTGTTTTTTCCGGATTCTGTAGTATAATGGAAAGCAATCTGATTTGCTGATACTGCGGAGGTGCTGATATGCGCGTTTTTTCAAAATCTCAAAAGCTGGATCATGTCCTGTATGATGTCCGGGGACCCGTGGTGGATGAGGCTGCCCGGATGGAAGAAAACGGTATGAAGATCCTGAAGCTGAACATCGGAAACCCGGCTCCCTTTGGCTTTACCGCTCCGGAGGAAGTGATCTTCGATATGCGGGATGCCATTGCCAAATCCCAGGGGTACTCCGATTCCCGGGGCATCTTTGCCGCAAGAAAAGCCATCATGCAGTATGCCCAGATCAAAAAGATCCCCAATGTGACCATCAAGGATGTATTCACCGGCAACGGTGCCAGCGAGCTGATCCAGCTCTCCATGCACGCCCTGCTGAACAACGGTGACGAGATCCTGATTCCCTCCCCGGATTACCCCCTGTGGACAGCCTGTGCCAATCTGGCCGGCGGAAAGGCCGTGCATTATATCTGCGATGAGCAGTCCGACTGGTATCCCGATCTTGCAGATATGGAAAGCAAGATCACCGACCGGACCAAGGCACTGGTAATCATCAATCCCAACAATCCCACCGGTGCCCTGTACCCCCGGGAGGTCCTGGAGAAGATCGTAGACATTGCCCGCAGGCACGAGCTGATCATTTTCTCCGATGAGATCTATGACCGGCTGGTCATGGACGGGGGAGAGCACATTTCCATTGCCTCCCTGGCGCCGGACCTGTTCTGCGTCACCTTCAGCGGCCTGTCCAAGTCCCACATGGTCTGCGGTTTCCGGGTGGGCTGGATGATCCTCAGCGGCAACAAGGCCATTGCCAGAGACTACATTGAGGGCGTGAATATGCTCTCGAATATGCGTCTTTGCTCCAATGTGCCCGGCCAGTCCATCATTCAGACCGCTCTGGGCGGCTACCAGAGCGTCAATGAGTACATTGTTCCCGGCGGTAGAATCTATGAGCAGCGGGAGTATGTGTACAAGGCACTGAACGATATCCCCGGCATTTCGGCGGTAAAGCCCAAGGCGGCCTTCTATATCTTCCCCAAAATCGACGTGAAGAAGTTCGGTATCACCGACGATACCCGGTTTGCGCTGGATTTCCTGCGGGAAAAGCGGGTGCTCCTGGTGCCCGGCAGCGGCTTTAACTGGCATCAGCCGGATCATTTCCGTGTGGTGTATCTGCCCCGGATCCCGGAACTGAAGGAAGCCGTGGACAAAATGGGGCAGTTCCTGGAGCATTATCATCAGTGACCCCGGACGGGGGACAAATCTCGGTATGCAAAACGCGGGTTCGGATTGGGAGGGTGTCCGTAAGACAGTTTCCGTCCTGACAGGAATGTCTGCCGTGACTTTTCTTGCATATATTGAAGCCGTATGAAATGATTCAGCAAAGCGATGAACACGAATTTGTCTGGCAGCTGCACTTGCCTCTCCCTTTGGGAGAGGCAAGTGCAGGGGGCGGAGAGGGCCCTCTCAGTCACGGCCAAGGCCGTGCCAGCTCCCCCA
>JAQXVF010000015.1 GCA_029224785.1 Bacillota bacterium | reverse complement strand
TGGCTAAGGAAGTGGGAAAAGACCGCTTAGGGGATCTGTATACCAACGGCAAAGTGCGGAAGCGCCGGGAATGGCGCGGCTTTGCGGATACCATGTACGATTACTGGCGCTGGCTGCATATTATGGGTATTCTTGCCGGCTTCATCATCAAGCCCCGGAACATCAAGGCAATGCTCCGCTACCGCTGGATGGCCAACTATCTGGCAGTGCCCATGATGCTGGACAGACACACCCAGGGTCTGCGGGGAGAATACCTGCGAATCTGCCACACGGAGCAGGATCTGGTGGTGTCGGACGTGGCAAAGCTGCTGGACAATCTGTTCCGTGGCGACCGGCGCATCGGCAACGATACGGAGTTCTCCAAGAAAGTGGTTCTGGTGGACGAAAACGAGATGACCGCCGTCATGATGGGCTTCCCCACCCTGAAGGGCCTGAGCCGGGAAACGCCCTCCACCTATGTTTCTGTGCTGCTGAACCAGAATGCCGCGGTACACTACATTGATGTTGCCCAGGAGTTTGGTCTGGCAGGCGATGTCTGCCCCATGCCCGAGGCTGAGGCCGGTGTGTCCATCGATGACGATGCCCCCATTCTGGGCGCCTGCGCCATCCAGTGCAACACCACCTGCGATGGCTCCCTTATGAGCAACGGTGTCATCTCCAAGCGCCTGGAGCTGGAGGACGGGATCCCTGTGTTTCAGCTTGCAGCTCCCCTGCGTCACCGGGAGGAGGATGTACAGGAGTATGCGGCCCAGGAGATCCGCAACGCCATCGCTTTCATTGAGGAGCATACCGGTGAAAAATGGAATTGGGAAGCCTATTTTGCGTGTGCCAAACGCGTGAATATTTCCACCCGTTACCGTATGGACTGGCTGGATATGAACAAGACTGACTATCCGCAGGTCTTTGGCTCCAATCTGGCGCTGTATACCGAAACCAACTACATGGCCATCTGCGGTAAGATTCCCGAGTTCGTGGAAGCGGACCGGAAGATCGACGCACTGGCGCAAAAGGCATACAAGGCCAAAAAGAAGATGGCAAAGGAATATCGCCACCGGGCCATCATCTGGGGTGTGCAGTCCCACTTCTATTTCGATTTCCTCCTGTGGCTGGTCAACTGCTGGGGCATCGTGCCGCTGACCGATATGCTGTCCATGGTCTCCACCAAGACCCTCTGTGAGGAGAACACGCCCGAAGGCAGAGAGCAGGCGATCTACGATATTGCATGGCTGACGGAGAATATGATCATGCGCAACCGTACCCACGGCGGTTACAAGGTCCTTTTGGACGAGCTGTGGGAGTATGTGGAGGAGTTCAACGCCGACATGGTCATTCTCTGGGAGCATATGAGCTGCAAAGCCCTCAACGGTATGCACGGCCAGTTTGAGGAAAAGGCCAGAGAAAAGGGGATCCATCTGGTTTGGGTCACCCATGACCTGTTCGATCCCCGTGTCGTTTCCCGTCAGGGTGTTCGCGACCAGATCAACCGCTATATGCGTACCGTCATGCAGGAGGAGCCTCTGGATCCCTCTCTGGAGATTCTCCATGACGAGCGCTCTTGGTAAAGGGAGGCAGTAGTATGAAATATTTTGGTGGATGCGATTCCGGAAGTACAGATACAAAGTGTGTGATTCTTGACGAGACCGGAAAGATGGTGGAAAATGTCACCCTGACAGGCGGATGCGCCAAGAATGACGGTCTGAAGGCTGCCATTGAAAAGGTGCTGAAGCGGAAGGTCATCGATCTTCCCATTGACCCCCAATTGATCGGTGCTTTGGGCGCGGCAGAATTTGCCCGGCAGAAGGCAATGGCACGCTGAGGAGGGCGAAGTATGATCATTTTGAAAATTCTCGGCATTGCAGCGCTGATTGCGGTGATCTTCTTCGTGGTCACGTTTACCGTCTACTTCTTCAACCTGGACATGAAGCTCACTGCTGCACTGGAGCCTCTGTTTCTGAAACACTATGACAAGATCAAGCGGGATAAGCATCTGTGATGAAGCTGTACGATCCAATCATTTCCAACATTCTGACGCTGTGTCAGCACAGCGCTGCCAGAAACCTGCCGGTCTGCCAGGTGGATTGGCGTGATTCGGGCAAGGAGAATCTGATCTTCCGGCAGGATATGGCATATGAGCTGGGAGGGAGCGGCGACCGCTTTTTCGCTTTGGGTGCCACCGCTGTGACAGATGACCCGGCTCTGGTGGCGGAAGATGACATTGTGCTGATCGGCAAGGATCTGCCGGAAATTACAGAGGATACCTCCTATGCCCGGATTGCCCTGGTGCGGGTAGCGCCGGACACTTTGGGAGAGGGAAATGCTCTGTACAACGCGGTAAAACAGATGGAGTTTGTCCGTTACCATGTGAGTCCCGAGGGCTTTATGACCCGTGTTTCTCTCATCAACGGCACAGAGAGCGCCCGGGTCAGCAAAAAGGCGCTGGAAAAAGGCCTCTCATTTACGCAAGTGGGCAATCTGATGCTGGGGCAATACCACAAAAATGCGCGGATTGTCAGCGTGAAGCTGATTTTCATTACAGATCCTGCGTTTCCGTTTTCGGCACTGAAAGAAGCCGTTCGGGAGACGGAGAAAATCACGAAGGCCATGGATCATATTTTGAAAAACGGCATGACGGACTGCGATAGCTGCAGTCTCCAAAAGGTCTGCGAAGAAGTGGAAGGAATGAAGGAACTTCACTTCAGCATGAGAAACACTTGAAATCCTGAGAAACGACAGCACGCGAAGGCTCTTTGAAATGTGGTAGTATTCTGAATCACAGAATCGAGGAAAAGCGCTGCGCTGTACGTTCCATTTTTCCTCCGTGACGGAAAATAGTCCCCTTAGCGCAGCCTCGAAACATTTGTTTTTTCGAGTGTCTACGCTAAGGGGACGATATCACCATCCCTGTGGATGGTGTTTTTCATTTCCCCGTTCCGCAAGGAACGGGGAAATGGCTTTGGACAGCCGATCATTCTTTCGGAGCAGGGACCGGATACACCAGCGCAAATTCTTCTAAAACACAGATCCCTTTTTCATCGAATTCCTTTCCCGCGGCTTGATAATCCGGCGAAAAGAAGCGCCTGTGGATGTCTCTCCACTCTTCCAGGGTTCTTGTCCCTTCCCCCTCTTTGTAAGCGTGTTCCGGTGATACTTCATCGAATGGAACCAGGGAGATTTTCGTATCCCGGATAACGGCTGCGGCCGTTCCGTCCTCGTACAGAACGACACTGTAGCAGCCCGGCTCCGGCAGGGGCGCTCCCTCGGTTTCATACGCAATCAGAGAGCTGGCGGTCGCCGTTTTCGTCCCTTCCAAAACGAGGGCCGCCAATTCGTTTGCGAAGGGGCCTCCTCCGCAGAAGGCCCATGCTTCATAGGGCGTGTCAGGGGCGATCCGGCATTCGGAACAAAAGCTGCTCCACATTTCTTTCTCTGTCATGATTTTTCCTCCTTTTCCGGTACTGTGCCATATTACGGTGGGCGGTACGGTGTTTGCCTGCCGTTTTTCGAGAGAGGACATGGGATGCGGGATTTCCCGGCCTGTTGGGGCGGGGTTTTTTCTATCATATCACAGCCTTCCGATGATTTCTTTTGGAAAGCTGTGAATTTTTTCCAATCATATACGAAAAGGGGGAGACCGATCATTCAGGCTGTCGAAAGAACCTGCGGAAAGCCGGGCCGCGAAATGCTGCAGGTGTCGAAAAACCCGGTATTTTTTCTGACGAAAAGGCTTGACAGAAAAACACGCATGTGCTAAAATAGGACCGTAAACGAGAATGATTCTCATTTACGAAAGGAGAAATCCCGTGGAGAAAGTATTCCCCAAGCGGGAGGAGATCTACCGCTGCCTGTGCAGCACCGATACCCACCCATCCGCCCAGTGGATCTACGAAAGGCTCCGCAGCCGCAGGCCGGACATCTCTCTGGCAACGGTGTACCGGAATCTGGCAAGATTCAAGCAGGAGGGCCGGATCCTCAGCGTGGGCTTCGTCAACGGACAGGAGCGGTTTGACGGAAACACCGCATTTCATCCCCATTTCATCTGCAGCGTCTGCGGCAGCGTGGAGGATCTGACCGGCCTGCGGCCGGAGGACTCCCTGCTTCCTCAGGTAGCCATGCAGACCGGCGGCAGGATCGACGGATGTTGCCTGAGCTTTCAGGGCGTTTGCCGGTGCTGTCTTTCCCAAGCAGAAAAACCCATGGAAAATTGAAAATTATGGAGGAAATCATCATGAAAAAGTTCGTTTGTCCCGTGTGCGGCTATGTCTACGAAGCCGAGGAGATGCCCGCCGATTTCAAGTGCCCCGTGTGCAAGGTTCCCGGCAGCAAGTTCAAGGTCATGGAGACCGACAAGCTGGCCGCTGAGCACGAGTACGGCATCTATGCCAAGACCGTGAAGAATAACCCCGACATCTCCGAGGAAGACAAGAAGTTCATCTTCGAGCAGCTCATGGCAAACTTCACCGGCGAGTGCAGCGAAGTGGGTATGTACCTGTGCATGGCCCGGATCGCCCATCGGGAAGGCTATCCCGAGATCGGCCTGTACTGGGAGAAGGCTGCCTATGAGGAAGCCGAGCACGCTGCCAAGTTCGCAGAGCTGCTGGGCGAGGATCTGGAGCCCAACATGAAGGCCACCACCAAGGACAACCTGGCATGGCGTGTGGACTGTGAGTTCGGCGCTACCGCCGGCAAGTTCGATCTGGCTGCCTGCGCAAAGAAGAACGGCCTGGACGCCATCCACGACACCGTCCATGAGATGGCCCGGGACGAGGCCCGTCACGGCAAGGCGCTGAAGGGCCTGCTGGAGCGCTACTTTCGCTGAGCAGGAAAAACCTGCGGAAGATCCCGCGGCTCTGCGCAACCTGACCTACGGTCTGTTCGTGCTGACTGCGAAGGATGGAGATAAAGACAACGGCTGCATCGTGAACACCGCCGTCCAGGTGGGTTCCGAGCCTACCCGCATGGCCGTGTCCGTCCAGATGGGAAACCTGACCCGGGAGATCATCGAAAAGACCGGCGCTTTCAACGTCAGCGTGCTGACGGAGGAGGTGCCCTTCGAGACCATCCGGCATTTCGGGATGCAGTCTGGGCGGGATGCGGACAAGCTCGAAGGCTTCCCCGGCATTTCCCGGAGCCATAACGGCCTGTGTTATCTGACGGAAAACACCAATGCCATGTTCTCCTGCCAGGTAACGGAGAAGCTGGACCTGGGCAGCCACATGATGTTCATCGGAGAAGTATCCGAAAGCAAAGTGCTGGGAAAGGGCGCTCCCTGCACCTATGCCTATTACCACAAGGCCATAAAACCCAAGCGCTGAACGTTCAGCGAATCATTATTATTACGAACAGGGGTGTTACTATGAAATATGTATGCAATCTGTGCGGCTGGGTCTACGATGAGGACGAAGCCGGCGTGAAGTGGGAAGATCTTCCCGAGGATTTCGCCTGCGAGCTGTGCGGCGTGGGCAAGGAAGAGTTCAGCCCGGAGGAGTAAGCCATGAAGATTCGTATTAACAAGGATGTTGTGGAGTTTACTCCCGAGCACGCGGCTGAGGCTGCGGAGCTGGAAGCCCTGTGGGTGAAGATGGGCAACTGCGTGGGCGGCAGCAAGGCTCTGTCCCCCATCGGTGTGTATGTCCCCAGCGAGAACAAGACCGCGGTGTTCCATATCGACGGTCTGTCTGAGCAGGAGGCCAAGGAGGTTCCCGTGATCCGGGCGCCCTATGACACCGATGTGTACTGTGTTACCTGCAACAAGACCCAGCACGTCAAGGCCGGCGAGCCCATCCCCTTCTGCTGCGGCAGACTGATGGAGATTCTGGACTAAGCGAAATACAATCAGAGGGAGCGGAAAAACCCGCTCCTTCTTTTTGTGCTTTGGGGCAGGGAAGGTACCGGAATTGTCCCGGCGGAAAATCGTGTTGCACTCTTTTTTCCGTTGTGATATAATGCAGAAAAATGCATTGGTGACTATGTTATTGTTCCCTGCAGCTGGGATTTGGGCAATTCCTATATACAGTACGTATATATTCAGCGTTCTGATATTCGTCGTTGTGAGTCAAATCATCTGCCTGGGTATGCTTTTCAAAATAATGAATATACACATGCAGACAGTGAAATGAAAGAAGGATATGTATGAAACCGAAATGTATTGTGGCTGTGCTTGCCCTGACGCTGTGCTGTCTGCTTTGCCTTGGCGCGTGCGCGCAAAAAGAGGGAATTGTGGGAAGCTGGGAGACCAAAGCGGTCGTTATTGGCAGCTCGGAGAATCACTCGGCAGACAACCGGGTCATCTATCGATTTGAAGCGGATCTGACAGGAAAAGAAATCCAGATCGTCAATGGAACATCCCACGAGCGCGGCTTTACGTATACGCTTTCCGACGGTATTCTCCGTATCTCCTTCGATAGGGGTTTTGTCTGGGAATTTCCCTGCGTTTTAGATGGAAGCCTGATGATTCTGACCCAGAATCATCAGGATGTGATATACAAAAGAGCATCCTGAACGGGATATTCAAAATGAGCGGGCAGGAGGCCAAGGAGGTTCCCGTGATCCGGGCGCCCTATGACACCGATGTGTACTGTGTTACCTGCAACAAGACCCAGCACGTCAAGGCCGGCGAGCCTATCCCCTTCTGCTGCGGCAGAATGATGGAGATTCTGGACTAAGCAAAAAGCGATCAGAAGGAGCGGAAAAATCCGCTCCCGCTTTTAGACAAAACAACGCCTCCGGATTGACAATCCGGAGGCGGTTTCTCTATGGGGGCTTGGACGGTTAGGAGGGCAGCTTGCCCTGGTAGATGTGGATATCGTACTTGTTGACCGGGTCGAACAGCTTGGCCACCCGGGTGAAGTACCCGCAGGTCTCGATATAATCGGTGTAGCGGGGGCGGTAATACACCAGCATGATCTCCCGTCCGCGGCACTGCCGGAGGATCTGGTCGATGACCTGACGCATGACCTCGTCCACGAAGGGATTGAAGAAGTAGAACACGTCGTAATCGCCGTAGTTTTGAAACTCCCTGGCGTCGGCACACACCGGATCGATGTCCAGCTTCAGCCGCTTCATGTTTTTCCGGCAGATTTGGCACAGCTTGTCATCGTATTCCACGCCGCCCACCTGGGAGAATCCGTATTTTTTGGCCTGCCACAGCACATAGCCCTTGCCGCAGCCGATATCGATGAAGCGGGGGAAACGGGAGATGTCAATCTGGGAGAAGATCTGCTGAAGGACGCTGGCGGGGCTGGCATAGTACATGGCGCCGTCGTTCCGGTTCCGGTCATACAGCCTGTCCGGCAGGGTAAAGTCCAGTCCGCGGATCCATTCGCCCAGGCTGGCCATGGCGATGCGCATCCGGTGGCGGTTGGGAATCAGGGGAAAGCGGGAAATGTCAAATTTCATGGTTTGCAGTTCACCTCGTTGTTGGGAGTGGGGCGCTTCTCCGCAGACCGGAAAAGAAGCCGGATGGGAAAGGAGCAGCATTATCATATCACGGGGGAGCAAAAAACTCAACAGATATTTGCACCGTTCAACCTTCGTCGGGGGGATTTCCCGTTTCCGCCGGGAACAGGACAGAAAACACGCATCCGGAAGCGGTGCTGTCCACCGTGATCTCCGCGCCATGCTCCTCTGCCACCTGGGCGGCAATGGCAAGTCCCAGGCCGGTGCCTTTGCCGCTTTCCTTGGTGGTGAAGAAGGGCTCGAAAATATGGGGCAGAGCCTCCGGCGGGATCCCCGGCCCGGTGTCCCGGACCTGCAGCAGGATCTTCCCTGCGGCTCCGGAGGTGGACACGGTGAGGATGCCCCCGTCTTCCATGGCCTGGAAGCCGTTGAGCACCAGATTCAGCACAAGCTGGGAAAGGGTGGTCTTGTTGCCCAGGATCCGGAAGCCCTGCGCACCCAGCTCCCGGCGGATCTCCACCCCCAGGGGCTTGGCTGGCAGCGCCACCTCCAGTACCTGGCACACCAGCTCGTTGGGGTCGATGGACTGGTTGGTCAGGCTGTTGTTCTTCCGGCTCAGGTCGCTGAGCCGGGAGATGATCTCCTTGGCCTTCCGGGAGGCGTTGTAGATCTCCAGAATATTGTCCTGCAGCTCCTCGCTTTCCGGCGGAAGCTGCTCCAGGGTCATGATGGAGTAGCCCATGATGGGGGTCAGAAGGTTGTTGAATTCATGGGCGATGCTGGAGGTCAGGGTGCCGATGGTCTCCAGCCGCTGATGGTGGGCCAGCTCCTGGGTCTGGCGTGTCAGCTCCTCCATGGCGGCGTTTTTCTCCTGCAGCAGCTTCAGCTCCCGGGCGCTCCGCTCGTTGCGGAGGCTGACCAGCAGCACCATGCCGATGAGAAGGAACACCCCGGCCAGCACCAGAAAACCGTAGAGCATCAGCCGGACGCCGGCAGCCTGCAGAGGATCCATGACTTTATCGAAGTTGGTGACCACACCGACGGCGAAGCATTGGTTGGAGCTCTGGCCGGAGGGGACCACAATCATCCGGGCGGTGTAGGTCTGTCCGGTGAGATTGTCGGTGTACTCATAGGAGGTGGTGCAGGGATGCTCCCGCATCTGGCAGTCCGTCAGGATCTCCACGCCGGTCTGACCGCAGGTTGCGCCGGACACCATATCCACCTGGTCAGCCAGCACCTGGTTCTGCTGGTAGTGCAGCAGGATCTGTCCCTGGGAGTCCAGCAGCAGGACCCACTCCGTCTCCGCCAGCTTGTTGCCCACCACCTGACGGTAGAATACGTCCAGATCGATGAGGGCGGCATAGGACACCCTCTCCGCATTGCCGGGGCTGCAGAAGGCCAGACAGGCAGCGCCGTCCGGACCCAGGCAGGGGCGCAGATCCCCGGAATCCCCGCCGGAGAGGAACGTGTAATCGGTGCAGCCGTCGGTGGACAGGACCACGGAGTCTCCGTCCAGGGCCAGAATGGCGGTGATGATGCTGTCCTGGTAGGTCAGGCTCTCTTCCAGCCGGTAAAGAAGATCCTGGGTGCTGCCGGTTTCCAGCCAGGTACCCTCTGCCTGGCGGAAGCTCTGGCGGCTGATGACGAAGCGCATTCCGGTGCGGCAGCGGTAGATGATATTGCGGATGTTGCTGTCCATGGAGTCGACCAGATTGGCAAGCTGCTGGTCCTGAACCGCCAGGATCAGCCGCTGGTGGTCTGATACCACCCGGGCAACCATAACGGAACCGGCAATGATGAGCACCAGCGCCACCGCCAGCACTGCCAGGATCCAAATTTTTTGCATTTTTCGGCCTTTCATACCGAAATCCCTCCTTGTAAAAACAGCAGGTTTTGTTTATACTAATACCATATCGGAAAAACGCGATTCTGTAAAGGAGAAAATGCTATGGCGGACAGAGTACTTATCGTAGACGACGATCAGGCCATTCTGATCATGCTCAACAAGGTCATCCGCAGCAATGGGATTGAAACCGACAGCGTGACAAGCGGGGAGGGGGCTCTGAAAAAGATCGGGGAGGAAACCTATGACCTGATCCTGCTGGATGTGAATATGCACGGGATGGACGGCTTCGACGTGCTGAAGGTGATCCGCCAGCGGGGGATCAAGGTGCCGGTGATCCTGGTCAGCGGACGCAAGGAGGATTACGATGCCCTCTACGGCCTGGAGATCGGTGCCGACGACTATGTGACGAAACCCTTCAATCCCGTGACCCTGGGGGCCAAGGTCAAGGCCCTGATCCGCCGCAGCAAGGACTACCTGCCGGGAGCCAGCAGCGTGATCCAGGCATACCCCTTTACCTACAACACCAGCACCCTGCGGCTGTACAAAAACGGGGTGGAGATCCCGCTGACATCCAAGGAAAATGCCATGATGAAGCTGTTTATCGACAACGTGAACCACATTTTCTCCAAGGATATGCTCTATGATCTTGTGTGGGGAGAGGCCATCATCGACGAGAACGCCGTGATGGTGTATGTCAACCGGCTTCGCCAGAAAATTGAAGATGATCCCAGCAACCCCAAATACCTGCAGAATATCCGGGGATTGGGATATCGGTTCGTGGTTTAGCGTGGTATGAAAAGGCACCCGGTCCTGTGGGACCGGGTGCTTTGTTTTCAGAAGAGACTTAGAGAAGACCCTGGAGGCACTGGCAGGCCAGCAGCAGGACCAGACCATGGATGGCAGGGGCGGCCTTTCCGTTCATCCGGGTCCGCAGTCCGGTGTACAGCGCAGTGAGAACGCCAAACAGAATGCTGTTGATCAGGAACAGGCCCCACATGGATTCCGCTGGGACAAAGCCTGCGCACATGGGCAGCAGGGAAAGGGTCAGACCGCCCAGCAGAATGTTGGCGATCCACTCCCGGGATGCCTGGGAGGCCACATACCGGTCGATGACCAGAGCGGCGATGGTAATGGCGGCATACAGGGGCAGATCCAATGCCGGCACCAGCATTGCCGGGGCAAAGGCCCGAATCAGCAGCATCCCCGCGCACACAAAGCCGGTTACGGCTGCCAGAACGATATTGAGAAAGAAAGGATTCTTTTTCATGCTTAACCTCCCCATTCCGTTGCGCCGGAGGATACATCCGCACCGGTGACAAAGCCGGAGGCGGAGTTGATGGCCTTGGTGATGGCCTTGGAAGTCACGGTGGCACCGGTGAGGGCATCCACGTTCTCTCCCACGGTCAGATCACCGGTCGTTCCCAGGAACTGACCCAGGAAAGCGGGATCGCTCATGGCGCGATTGCCCAGTCCGAAGGTCTCGGACATATCCCGGACCATGACACCGGTGACGGCGCCGCTGTTGTCCACGGCGACCCACAGGACCACCGTGTCCACATAGCCGTCCGTAGCGGTTTCCACCACATAGCCGGTCTCCCCCTTATAGGCGGCCAGGATGTTGGTGTCCTCTCCGGAGTATTCCTCCCGGACGAAAGTGGTACTGCCGGGCAGCAGCAGGGCCATGGTTTTCTGGCGCTCGGCTTCCGCGTTGGCGGCGGCCGGGCCGGCCAGTCCGGCATTCAGAACCGCCAGAAGGACGGCGGTGACTGCCAGGGTAATCAATGCGGCAAAAAGCTGTTTCATTCTGTCTGGCCTCCTTCCTGGGTACCGAAACGCACGGGCGCGGTCCAGCGGTCAATCAGGGGCGCTGCGGCGTTGGACAGAAGAATGGCGTAGGTAACACCTTCCGGATACAGGCCGGTGTAGCGGAACACCACCGTCAGCAGGCCGCAGAGAGCGCCGTAGATCATCTGACCCATGGGAGTCACGGGAGCGGAGGCGTAATCGGTAGCCATAAAGATGGCGCCCAGCAGCAGGCCGCCGGAGAAAACGCTGCACAGCATCCAGGACAGGGCGGAATCGGTCTTGTGGAACAGCAGCGTCAGCACTGCCACGGTGCCCACATAGCACAGGGGGATCCGGGGGGAGATGACCTTGCGGTATACCAGGTAGGCACCGCCCAGCAGCAGAGCCAGAGCGGAAACTTCACCGACGTAGCCGCCGGTACGGCCCAGCAGCAGATCCAGCAGAGAGTTTTCCGGCAGAGCGGGCATCTGCATGGAATGCAGGGGGGTAGCGGAGGTCACCACGTCGGCGGTGCTGCCCAGGGGCAGCATGGTGCCGGGGGCGGGGTAACGGGTCAGATACACCGGGAAAACCAGCATCAGCAGAGCACGTCCGGCCAGTGCCGGGTTAAAGGGGTTCTGGCCCAGTCCGCCGCACAGGCCCTTGGTGACGAGCACCGCAAAGGCGGCGCCCAGGGCAGCCACCCAGTAGGGGACGGCGGCAGGCAGGGTCATGGCCAGCAGAAGGCCGGTGACCACGGCGGACAGATCCGGCAGGGTGTTGTGTTTCCGGGTCAGAAGGCGGAAAAGACCTTCGCAGGCCACAGCCGTCAGAATGCTGGTCAGGGTCACCGTCAGGGTACGGGATCCGTTCTGGAGAACGCCCACCACCAGCGCGGGCAGCAGGGCGATGCACACATCGGCCATGATACGGCTGGTGTTTTCCCTGCTGTGGATATGAGGAGAGGAGGTTACGGGGAAATTCATTTGTTTGCCTCCTTCATAGCTTTTTTTCCGGCCCGGAATGTCTCCACCAGAGGCAGATGACCGGGGCAGATGTAGGCGCAGCAGCCGCACTCCATGCAGTCCGTCAGATGCAGACGGTCCAGGGAGGCAAGGTCGCGGCTCTGGCACGCGGTGTTCAGATAAACCGGCAGCAGATGCATGGGACAGACCTCCACACACTTGCCGCAGCGGATGCAGGTGGGATGCTCCACGGTCCGGGCACCCGGCAGGCACAGGATGGAGCCGGTGCCCTTCACCACGGGAACGTCGGCGGAAGCCTGGGCAAAGCCCATCATGGGGCCGCCGGAGATGATGCGTCCGGCATCCTTCAGGCCGCCTGCGGCGGCGATCAGATGGGCAAAGGAGGTGCCTACGGGGACGAGAAAGTTCTGGGGGTGGGCCACGGCCTCGCCGGTGACGGAAACGATACGGCGGATGACGGGCTTGCCCTCGTACACGGCATCGTACACCGCAGCGGAGGTATGGACGTTAAACACGGCGCAGGCTACGTCACCGGGCAGCTTTCCGGGGGGCACCTGTCTGCCGGTAATGGCCAGGATGAGCTGCTTTTCCGCGCCCTGGGGGTAGCGGGTGGGCAGGACCTGGATCCGGATTCCTTCAAACCCGGACAGATGGGCCTGCAGGGCGGCAGTGGCCTTGGGCTTGTTGTCCTCCACGGCGATCACCGTATCCTTGGGCTGCAGGGCGTTGCGCAGCAGGCGGACGCCCTTGAGAACGTCCTCGGGCCGGGTCTGCAGCAGCAGATCATCGGAGGTGATGTAGGGCTCACACTCGCAGGCGTTGATGATCAGGGTGTCGATTTTGCCCACGGCACCGCCGGCCTTCACATTGGTGGGGAAGGTGGCGCCGCCCATACCCACCACGCCGGCCTCCCGGATGATCCGAACCAGCTCTTCGGCGGTCAGATTTTCGGGGTCGGGACAGGGGGTGAAGGGAGCGGGGGTATCCTGATGGTCGTTCCGGATGGTAATGGCGGGGACGGTGCCGCCGCCGGGATGGGGCATGGGACCGATGGCGGTGACGGTGCCGGACACGGAGGCGTGCACAGGCACGCACAGTCCCTCGCCGTCGCCGATCTTCTGGCCCATGCACACATGGTCGCCAACCTGGACCAGACTCTGGCAGGGGGCGCCGATGTGCTGACGCAGGGGAATGACCACCTGGTCAGGGGCGGGGACCGTCTGCAGGGGGGCTTCGGCGGTCAGTGCCTTCCCGTCTGCGGGATGCACGCCGCCGGAAAACAGATGTCTCATGGTTTCACCTCTCAGGTTCTGATATAGTCGGAAAATCCGGGGCTTAGATACTCGTTGCCTTCGGCATCCACCCACATTGCCTGGGCGCCGAAGCGATCCAGCAGCTTCTGCCCTTCCTCCTGAGGAAGCAGGAACAGAGCCGTGGATAGGCCGTCGGCCAGTCCGGAGTCGTCACAGAGAATGGTGACGCTCCGCCAGTAGGTGCCGGGCATACCGGTGTCCGGATCGATGATGTGGTGGTACTGCTTCCCGTCCACGGTGTAATAGCGCTGAGAGTCTCCGCGGGTGACCACACTGCCGCCGGTAATGCGCAGGGTGTGCAGATTGTCACCGCCGTTGGGGTTCTGGATGCCCACCACCCATGCCGTGCCGTCAGGCCGGGGGCCGGTGGCGCAGACATTGCCGCCGACGGAGATCAAAAGCCCCTTCGGGGCGCTGCGGCACACCTGCTCCACGGCGTAGCCCTTGGCAACGGCACCTACGTCCAGCCGGGTCAGCGGATCGGAAATGAAAACGGTGCCGGCCTCCGGGTCGATGCACACGGCGTCAAAATCCGTGTGCTCCGCCGCCTGCTTCAGGGCGGCCTCCTCCGGCAGACGGGCCGATTCCGGGTCGTCGATGCCCTCGGTGCGGCACGCATGCCACAGCGAGAGGACGCTTCCCATGGCGGCATTGACCCGGCCGTCGGTGCTGTCGTAGATCTCCCGGCAGAAAAGCAGCAGGTCGATCAGCTTCCGGTCCACCTGCACCGGGGCAATGCCGGCATTGTCGTTGACGGTTTTCAGGTTTTGGATGTCGGGGTAGGTGTTGTAAATGTCAAAAAGCTGGTGATAGATCAGCAGGTCATCGTGGATCTGCTGGGCCTGGGCGGTAAAGGCTTCCTTGCTCTCGGCGTAGCCGATGATGGTGGTTACGGTGTCGAACAGGGTGAGGAAGGAGGCCTGATACCGCTCCCCGGATGCAGGAACCGCCTGTCCGGCTTTGCAGCCGGACAGGAGAAGAAGTGCAGCGAGAATCAGCGAAAGCAGTGTTCTCTTCATGCGGGGGTATTACCGGGCAGCCTTGGCAATCAGCTCCAGGAAGTCGGAGATGCCCATGGTGCAGGTGGCCAGCAGGTCGGTGTCGGCAGCCTTGCCGCTGTCGTCCACGGCGATGGAGCCTGCTTCGGAGAGCGTCTTGCCGGTGACATAAGCACCGAAAGCGGCAGCCTGCTCATACCACTCGGCACCGATGGAGCTGGCCTTTCTCAAGCCGTAGTTGTCACCCAGCTCGTTTTTGGTGGCAACGGGAGCGGTGGTGTCGCTGGTGATGGTGCCGGTGGTGTCGAACTTCACGGTTGCCTGAACGGCGTTGATGTAGCAGGAGGTGATGGTCTCACCGCTGAGGGTGATGGCAGCCACGTTGGCATAAGCCTGAGCCTGGCCGTCGCCGTCGGCGCTGGCGTTCTTGCTCTTGGACATGGTGGTGACGGAGCAGAGCTTCAGGGCGTCACCCTTCTGAGCGCCCAGATCGGCAGCGTTGTTCACGGCGTCCTCAATGCCGGTGAGGAAGTCGCCGATGGACAGGGTCACGGAAGCGGACAGGTCAGCATCGGCAGCCTTGCCGCTGTCGTCCACGGCAATGCCCTTCACCTCGTCCAGGGTCTTGCCTTCCACATAGGCAGCCATGGCGGCAGCCTGCTCATACCACTCGGAGCCGATGGAGCTGGCCTTTTTCATGCCGTAGTTGTCGCCCAGCTCATTCTTGCTGGGGAAGGTGGTGGCGGGGTCGGTGACCAGGGCGCCTTCCGCGGAGAAGCTGATCTTGGACTGAATCATATCGATGGCGCAGCGGTCGATGACACCGTTGTCGTCCACGGTAACAGCAACCAGAACGATGTTGGCCTGAGCCTGGCCGTCGCCGTCAGCACTGGCATTCTTGGAGCCGGCAACAGAGGCGATCACAGACAGACCGGTCTTGACACCGGCGGCAGACTCGGTGCTTTCGGGAGCGGCAGTGGTCTCGGGAGCAGCGGTGGTCTCGGGGGCTGCAGTGGTGGGAGCGGTGGTGGAAACAGCAGGCTGGCTGACGCATCCGGCAAACAGAGCTGCCAGCAGGCTCAGTGCCAGCAGCAGGGACAGGATTTTCTTGGTGTTCATATGGGTTCCTCCAAATGATAATGTATCTGAATCATTTCATTGTGTCGGATGAAATGGTTACAGCGGTGGGAAAGACCGAACGCAGTGTCCGGAAGGCGGCTGCCGACACGGTTCCGGTCAGCAGACCGGAAGGGATGGACAGCAGCAGAAGAAACGGCAGGTAGGCGAAGGTGTAGCCGGAGTACAGCAGGGCGGCGGCTGCACATACCTGCCCGCAGTTGTGGGCAGCGGCACCCAGGATGCTGACGCCGAAAATGGACAGGAAGGGGAGCTTCTTTGCCAGGATCATGGTAAAGAAGGCAAATACGCCGCCGGTCAGGGACATGGCCAGGCCGGTGAGACCTCCGCCGAACAGGCTGCCCAGCAGACAGCGGACCACCAGAACGGAAAAGGCAATCTTTCCGCTGAGAAAATACAGGGCCATCATGGTCACAATGTTGGCAAGCCCCAGCTTGACTCCGGGCAGGGGGATCAGAAGCTGCAGGGGAAGGAACCGCTCCAGATAAGAAAGGCCCAAAGCCAGGGCCACCAGAACTGCGGAAAGGGCAAGCTGCTTGGTTTTCGTCATGTTCTTACCCCACTACCGCGTCTACACCGCCGTCGCCCACCAGACGGATCTCCACCCGGTTGGGCAGGCAGACGATGCTGCCGCCGGCGACGTGGATCCAGCCGGTGTGCCGGCAGTCTTCCCCGGGACAGTCCGTGGAGGTGACGGCGATCTTTCCGTCGGCCACGGTAATTACATTGGTGTAGCTTCCGGTGACCGTCAGCGTGCGGTTCCCGGTCAGGGGGATTTCTTCTATCAGCGTTCCATCCTGGTAGATCTGCGCCATGACCGCATCCGATGGTCCTCTGTGCATCCATAACCCTGCACTCAGGGCAAGAGCGCATAAAAAAACAAACGCAACCGCCACAAAATCTCCCCGGCGGAAGCGAAATGCATTTGCCTGCGGCATCATGGAGCCTCCTATCCTGTTTTTCAACATTCTATCACACAAGGATAAATACACCATAAACGGAACCTTAATAATTATTAAGAAAGTAAAAAAATATCGAAATAAGACCCGGGCCTTGGAGCAAACCGGGGGGGACAAAGCGGCATCCCGGCCTTCCGATCGGGAAAGCCGGGATAGGGAATCCTATTGGGAGGGTGCGGTCACGGCTTTTTCTGCAGGCGGGTGAGGATCCATCCCACGGAAAAGCCCAGAACGGCGGGACAGACCCAGCCCAGACCCAGGCGGTACATCGGAAGGACCTTCCCGGCAAACGCCGCGGCAGAGGAGAGCAGGGCGCTGTCCGGGATCATACCGGACAGGGTGCCCAAAAAGTCAAACAGGGCGGCCGCCAGAGTGAACAGGGTGGTCCAGAAATAGACCTGCCGGCTGTCCCCGAAGAATCTTCCGAACAGAGCCAGAAGGATCAAAGTGATGGCCAGGGGATACAGGAACATCAGCACGGGAACGCACCAGGCCACGATGGAGGACAGTCCCAGGTTGGCGATACCGAAGGAGACCACGGAGAGGATCACGGTCCACAGAGAATATCCGGGGCCCTTGGGATACATCTCCACAAAGGCGGCAGAACAGCTTGTTACCAGACCCACAGCGGTTTTCAGGCAGGCAAAGGTGACGATGGCGGTGGTGAGAATGGCACCGGTGGTATGAAAATAGTAATTTGCCGTGACGCCCAGGATGGTACCGCCGTTGGCGCCGCTGTCAAACAGGGGAGCGCTTTGTGCCGTCACCAGGGTGATCAGAAAATAGATCAGCCCCATGAACAGGCAACTGAAAATGCCTGCCCTGGCGGTATTGGCGGCCGTCCGGCCCGGCTCCTCCACTCCGTGGCTGCGGACCACATTCACCACGATGATGCCGAAGGCCAGTCCCGCCAGGGCATCCAGGGTATTGTAGCCCTCCAGGAAGCCCCCCAAAAAGGCATCCATGCCCCCGGCGTAGGCAGGGGCGGGGGTCACCTGGGAAACGGAGGTGATGGGGTTTTTCAGGGCCGCAAACAGAAGCACCGCCAGAAAGAGCAGGAAAATGGGGTTCAGGATCCTGCCGATCCAGGTCATGATGCCGCTGGGCTTCAGGGAGAAAAACAGAACGCAGGCGAAAAACAGGAAAGAGAACACTGCCAGTGCAGCGGTGGGATTCACACCGGAAAGCAGGTTCACCGCTCCCACGGAGAAGGAGGTGCTGGCGCAGCGGGGGATGGCGAACAGGGGGCCGATGGTCAGGTAGAGCAGGGTGCAGAAAAACAGGCTGTACCGGCGGGAGACCTTTCCGGCCAGAGCCGGAACGCCCTCGCTGCGGC
>JAQXVF010000014.1 GCA_029224785.1 Bacillota bacterium | reverse complement strand
GACTATATCAAGAACATGATCACCGGTGCTGCTCAGATGGACGGCGCTATCCTGGTTATCGCTGCTACCGACGGCCCCATGGCTCAGACCAAGGAGCACCTGCTGCTGGCCCGTCAGGTGGGCGTGCCCGCTATCGTTGTGTTCCTGAACAAGTGTGATCAGGTCGACGATGAGGAGCTGCTGGAGCTGGTGGAGATGGAAGTCCGCGAGACCCTGGCTACCTACGAGTTCGACGAGGAAGCTCCCGTTATCAAGGGCTCCGCTCTGAACGCTCTGATCTCCGAGTCCAACGATCCCAACGCTCCCGAGTATGCCTGCATCAAGGAGCTGATGGACGCTGTTGACTCCTATATCCCCACTCCCGACCGTAAGGCTGACCAGCCCTTCCTGATGCCCGTTGAGGACGTCTTCACCATCTCCGGCCGTGGCACCGTTGCTACCGGTCGTGTGGAGCGTGGCCAGATCAAGAAGAACGAGCCTGTTGAGATCGTGGGTCTGCGTGAGGACAAGCTGAACACCGTCGTCACCGATATCGAAATGTTCCACAAGCTGCTGGACTACGCAGAAGCCGGCGACAACATCGGCGCTCTGCTGCGTGGTATCGACAAGAAGAACATCGAGCGTGGCCAGGTTCTGGCAAAGCCCAACTCCATTCACCCCCTGACCAAGTTCCAGGGCCAGGTTTACGTCCTGTCCAAGGAAGAAGGCGGCCGTCATACTCCCTTCTTCAACAACTATCGTCCTCAGTTCTACTTCCGTACCACCGACGTGACCGGCATCATCACTCTGCCTGAAGGCACCGAGATGTGCATGCCCGGCGACAACGTCGTGATGAGCGTTGAGCTGATCACCCCCATCGCTATCGAGAAGGGCCTGCGTTTCGCTATCCGTGAAGGCGGCCGTACCGTCGGTTCCGGTGTTGTCACCGAGATCGTCAACGACTAATCTCTCATCCGATGGATTTTGCCCCCAGCCGTTCGGCTGGGGGCTTTTTTGTTGCCATTTTGAAAGGTTGTGGTACAATATCATGGAGGTGAGCAATATGAAGGTGGATTGTCATGTGCATTTTGTGCTGGATGGAACCGATTGGAAGGCGGCCATTGGCCGGCACAAAAACGGGCCGGACAGGGAGTATCTGAAAACGGTGCTCTGTCGCTACCGGGATGCGGGATACGGCTATCTTCGGGATGGCGGAGACCGGTGGGGCGTAGGCTTTGCGGTGAAGGAAATGGCGGAGGAATATGAAATTCGGTTCCGAACCCCCGGGGCGCCCCTTTGCCATAAGGGACACTACGGCGGCTTTATCGGAAAGAAATATGAAAGCATGGCGGAATTTGCCGCGCTGGTACGGGAAAACCGGAAAGAAGGCGGGGATTTTCTGAAAATCATGATCTCCGGCCTCATGGATTTTGACCGGTGCGGCGTTCTGACGGAGGAGGGCCTCAGCCCGAAGGAGATCCGTGAGGTGATCCACATCGGAAAGGACATGGGCTGTGCCGTCATGGTACACGCCAACGGGGCCAGGACCGTGGAGGCGGCAGCGGCAGCCGGTGCGGATTCCGTGGAGCATGGGGCTTATCTGGACAGAGATGCCCTGGCTGCCATGGCGGAAAACGGAACCGTGTGGGTGCCGACCCTGTCCGCGGTGGGGAATCTGCTGGGGAAGGGCCGGTTCGACGAGGAGCAGGTTCGGCGGATTCTGGAGACCTTTGAGAAGAATCTGACAGCGTTTGCTTCGATGGGAGGCCTGATTGCTTGCGGCAGCGACGCAGGCGCATGGGCGGTTCCCCATGCAGCGGACACGGAGAGCGCCTGGCTGCGGCGAATTCTCGGAGAGCAGGCCGATCGGCTCCTGCAGCGGGGCAATGCAGAGATATGCCGCAGATTTTGAGTGAACAAAGATGTGACACAGTGCAGTAGTTTACATAAATTAAGAACATGGCTGGGATAAGTTGACATAACTGAACTATTTCGCTGAAAGGCGGAAAATTATCGAGATGGAACAGCGCAGTTGTCCGAAAGGGAACAACTGCGCTGTTGCTTTTTGGTAGGGATGAAAGGGAGGAGGAACATGGAGGAAAATAATCCAACAGGTACTCTGCGTACACGGATCCGGGAGGGAAAGGTGAACCGCCGGGATGTGACCCGCCGGTTGGCGGAGCTGGCGTTCGGCAAGCCCAATGACTGCGTTCGTCTGGCACTGGAGCCACGTCCGGAGCTGGAAAAGCTGGATCTGAGCCTGCTCAGTGAGATCAAACGCAGTGACAAGGGAGCTGTGGAGATCAAGCTGATTGACCGCCTGGAGGCCCTGGAACAGCTTGCCCTGGTTGCCGGGGAGAACACAGAGGAGCTGGAACGTTTCCTGAAGGCGCTTCAGGGGGAGGGGGCAGGATGACGGAGGTCTCCTTCTCTCCCAAGCAGCGGCTGGTAATGACCTGGTGGATGGCAGGAAGCGGATACAGCCATCGGGACGGGATCCTCTGCGACGGGGCGGTCCGGTCCGGAAAGACCCTGGCCATGGGCCTGGGCTTCTTTTTGTGGGCCATGACATGCTTCCGGGATCGGAAGTTCGGTGTCTGCGGAAAGACCATCGCCTCCCTGCGGCGGAATGTGCTGTCGGAGATCCTGCCCCGGCTGGAGGCCATGGGGGCAAGCTGGCAGGAAAAACGGTCGGAAAACCGGGTGATTCTGCGCCTGTTCGGTCGGGAAAACACCTTTTATATCTTCGGAGGACGGGATGAAAGCTCTGCCAGCCTGATCCAGGGCATCACCTTTGCCGGGATCCTGCTGGATGAGGTGGCACTGATGCCCCGCAGCTTTGTGGAGCAGGCCTGCGCCCGGTGTTCGGTGGCGGGAAGCCGACTGTGGTTCAACTGCAACCCCGCCGGACCCAGCCACTGGTTTTACCGGGAATGGATCCAAAAGGCGGAGGAGAAAAACTGCCTGCGGCTGCATTTTACCATGGAGGACAACCCCTCCCTGACAGATGCCATCCGAAAGCGGTATCAGAGCCTGTACACCGGGGTGTTTTACCAGCGGTTCATCCTGGGAAAGTGGGTCCAGGCGGAGGGCAGGGTCTATGATTTCTTCCAGCCGGAGATGGCGGTGAAGCCGCCCCGGGATGGATACGACCGGTTTTTCATTTCCTGCGACTACGGCACCGTGAATCCGACCTCCATGGGACTGTGGGGACGGAATCAGGGGGTGTGGTACCGGATTCGGGAGTTCTACCACGATTCCCGGGCCCGAATGCGGCAGATGACCGACGAGGAGTATGCCGCCGCCCTCCGGGATCTGGCAGGGGAGAGACGCATCGAAGCGGTGATCGTGGATCCCTCGGCAGCCAGCTTCTTGGAGACGCTGCGACGAAAGGGCTGGCGGGTGCAGAAGGCGGTCAATGATGTGCTTTCCGGCATCCGGCTGACCTCCGATTGCCTGAAGGACGGCAGGATCCGTATCGGTGAGGACTGCACCGACTGCCTGCGGGAGATGGAGGAATATGTCTGGGATCCGGACTGCAGCGCCATGGACAAGGTGAAAAAGGAACACGATCACGCCATGGATGATATGCGGTATTTCGTTTCCACGGTGCTGGGCAGGCAGAGCACAGGCTTTGCGGCCTGCGCCGTGGAACGGAGAAAATGAAAGGAGGACACACATGAAAAGGAAACGGAGTGAATCCGGGCAGGCTGTGGTGGCCTGTCAGATCCGGGAGGGACGGGGACATCCCTTCGGAATGCTCAGAACGTTTTCCCCTCTGGGGGGAGGAGAGGAAATGGCCTACCGGGAGATCCGCCGGGCCATCCCGGTACTGGATGCGGCGGTGTGCAAGCTGGTGCGCCTGTGCGGCGGGTTTTCGGTGGTTTGCCGGAACTCCCGTGCCCAGAAACGGATGGAGGAATTCCTGCTTAGCGTGCCCTGCGGACACTGCCAGCAGGGAATGGACGCCTTTCTGGCGGGCTATCTGGACAGCCTGCTGACCTATGGCCGGGCGGTTGGGGAAATGATCCTGTGGGACGGACGGCTGTGGGGGATCTGCTGGGGGGATGTGACGGCGCTGGAGGTATGCGACGGGGAAAACGCCCTCAGCGTGGAGATCTGGGGGCCGGGGGAAAACGGCACCATGCATCCCCTGCCCCGGCAGGAGCTGCTGCTGTTTACGGTGCTGAATCCGGAGGTGGGATCCCCCTACGGCGTCAGTATTTTCCGGGGGATGCCGTTTTTGGCGGACATTCTTATGAAGATCTATGCCACCATCGGCAGCAACTGGGAGCGGGCAGGCAATGTGCGGTACAGTGTGGTCTGCAAAGGGGACGAGGGACTGGACACGGCGGCGGTTCAGGAACGGGGACGCCAGGTGGCGGCGGAATGGTCCAAAGCCATGGAGGAAAACCAGAACGGCCGGGTACGGGATTTCGTTGCGGTGGGGGATGTGGATATCTCCGTCATCGGCGGCGAAATGACCATGCCGGACTCGGAAGTGCCGGTGCGGCAGATCCTGGAACAGCTGGTGGCAAAGACCGGCCTTCCTCCCTTTATGCTGGGCCTGAACTGGAGCACCACGGAGCGAATGAGCACTCAGCAGGCGGATATGCTGACCAGCGAGCTGTGGGCCATCCGGCGGGCGGTGGAGCCGGCCATCCGAAAGATCTGCAGGACCTTTCTGAGGCTGGAAGGTCTGGATGACCGGGTGACCATCCTCTGGGATGACATCAGTCTGCAGGATACCATGGAACAGGCCAAGGCTGACCTGTATCGCGCCCAGGCCGAAAAGGCCAGGCAGGACGGAAAGGAAGGTTCATAATGGAAATTCGAAAGGGAATCACGGCGGAAAAGGGCGGCACGCCTACGGCGGAACAGTTGGACGCCATCAACGCGCTGGCCAAGACGGAACTGAATGCGCAGGAGGTGTACGTCTTTTCCCTGCGGCTGTGCGATGACCGGGTGGATCGGGACGGAGAACGCTTCGACACGGCGGCGCTGCCGGCTTTGGCTGCGCTTTTTGTGGGAAAAACCGGGATCCGGGACCACAACTGGACCAGCGATGCCCAGGTGGCCCGGATCTTCCGGACGGAGGTGGTCCGGGATGAGGATTGCAGCTATATCAAAGCCTGGGCCTATGTCCGCAGAGGGGATAAAACCAAGGACTTCATTGAGGACATTGAGGCGGGCATCAAAAAGGAGATTTCCGTGGGCTGCGCCATGGGAAAATGCGTGTGCAGCATCTGCGGCAGCGAATACGGAAGCTGCGGACACCGGAAAGGGGAGGTCTACGACGGTCAGACTTGCCATGGGATCCTGAAAGATCCTGTGGATGCCTATGAATTCTCTTTCGTGGCGGTGCCTGCACAGCGGGAGGCCGGCGTCATCAAGGCACTGGGGGGCAGAAGCCCGGATCTGAAGGAACTGGCAGACCGCTTCGGCGCTCAGCAGCAGTACCGGGAGCTGTTCTGCCAGGCAGAACTGGGCAAAGCATACCGGAAGGAGCTGGAGGATCGGGTGGTACGGCTGGCGTTGCTTCTTGGACTGGGACTGGAGGAGCCGGTACTCCGCAGCATGGGGGAAAAGATCTCCGTACAGGAGTTGTCCGCCCTGGAAAAGGCCCTTCAGGCACGGATCCCCCGGCATTTTGCACCGGAGAGCCAGTTGATGACCGCAAGAAACCGCCATGAGGAAATGGAAAGCGGATATCTGATTTAGGGTAATACCGAGAAATCGGTTGCCAATACTTTTTGAGGAGGAAAAAAGATGGATTGTTCTTTTGAAGGGATCGGCCATATGCGGGTCACATTCCCTGACGGCGGCTGCACCGAGGGAAAGGTGTGCAAGCTGAATTCTGCCGGCAGCGCAGTGGACTGCAGCGCAGGGGATCTGTTCTGCGGTGTGGCAGAGGTGGTTCGCGGCGGCCTGGCAGGGGTGCAGATCCGCGGATTTGCCGTCATCGGCTACTCCGGCACCGCACCCACTGCCGGGTATGTCAGCCTGTCGGCAGACGGCAGCGGCGGCGTCAAGACCGATGCCGCAGGAAAACGCTGTCTGGTGGCCCAGGTGGACACCGCTGCCAAGACGGTAACGGTGGAACTGTAAAGGAGGAGTCAAAATGGGTTTTGAAAATCTGAAGCTGGAAAAGGGAATGTACCGCCAGGAGGGCATGACCTTTACCCAGGTGCTGGAGTCTCTGGACCCCAGCGAAAACTACCGCGGCACCGCCCTGGAGGGTACCGATGCGTTCCAGCGCCAGCTCAAGCGGTTCGGCATTCGGGTGAAGGGTGCAGGCTCCTCCACAGTGGAGAAGTTCTTCCGCACCATGGATTCTGCCGTGCTGTTCCCGGAGTACATCGCCAGAACCGTCCGGCAGGGCATGGAGGAAAACGACATTCTGCCCTCCATCGTTGCCACCAGCACCGTCATCGACAGCATGGACTACCGCTCCATCCGGGCAACCCTGTCCGATGAGGAGAAAACCCCCAGCCATGTGGCGGAGGGCGCGGTGATCCCGGCCACCCACGTGAAAACCAAGGAGAATCTCATCAGCCTGACCAAGCGGGGCCGAATGCTGGTGGCCAGCTATGAGGCCGTGCGCTTCCAGAAGCTGGATCTGTTCTCCGTTATGCTTCGCCAGATCGGCAGCTACATCCAGAAGATGCAGCTTCAGGATGCGGTAGAGGTGCTGAAAAACGGCGACGGCAACCAGAACGCCGCCAAGGTGTACCAGGTGGGGACCGCTCCCATTTCCGGCACCAGCGGCACCATCGGCTACAACCAGCTTGTGGAGTTCTGGGGCCAGTTTGATCCCTACACCATGAACACCCTGCTGTGCAGCACCGGCACCATGACCAAGCTGCTGAAGATTCCTGAATTCCAGAATCCCCTTACCGGTCTGAATTTCCAGGGCACCGGAAAGCTGACAACGCCTCTGGGCGCAGAACTGCACAGAACCTCTGCCCTGGAGGACGGGACCATCATTGGTCTGGACAGCCGCTATGCTCTGGAGCTGGTCCGGGCAGGAGACGTCCTGGTGGAATACGACAAGCTCATTGACCGCCAACTGGAGCGTGCCGCCGTCACCTCCATTTCCGGCTTTGGGAAGATCTGCGACGGCGCCTGCGCGGTGCTGACGGTATGATCCGGAAGGTATATGCTCAGGCCCGGGTGCTGGCCGGAGAATTGACACAGGAAGAGGACAGACTGCTGGAGCTGCTTTGCAGCTCCGCCTGTTCCGGTTTGAAGCAGAAGCTGCGGGAGGGACTGACACCGGAGGACTGCAAGGCGGATTTCGTGGCGGGAGCCAGCCTGTATGCCCTGGCGGCTCTTTCGGAGTGCGGTGACGATGCCCAGCAGGTGAAGCTGGGAGATGTGACCGTCCAGAAGTCCGGCAAAAACACCGCCGCTACCTGTCTGCGCAGTCAGGCCGACCTGATCATGGCACCCTATGTGAAGGACCGCTTCCTGTTTGTGAGGGCATGACATGAGGGAACTGCTGGAAAAAATGATGAACCGGTACGGAATATCCCTGTCCGTTACCATCGGAAAGGAAACATGGAACATCCGGGGGATCTTCCAGCCCGTATTCTCCAAAAGCCGGCAGAGCATGGAACGGTCTTATTCTGCATTGGGCACAGCGCCCAAAGGACAGTACCTTCTCATCGCCCCGGCAGAGCCGACCATGTTTATGGGCTGCGGGTTGGCTGCAAAGGGAAAACGGTACCGGCTGCGCAGGGTGGATACGGTGTATCATCAGGACAAGCCGGTGTACCAGTGGTGTCTGTGCGAGGAAACGGAGGGGTAGTATGCCATTTATTGAGAAATCTCCCGTGACGGTCTGGCTGAAAGGCGCCGGAATCCCCTGCATGGACGGGCAGTATCCTTTCGGGATACCGACACTTTCTTCGATCATGGCGGTGGTCCGTCTGAAAAAGATGGAGGAGGGCAAAACGGTCTATTCCGTTTCGGTAGTCTCCCCCATGGAGATCGGCTATGACCAGTGCGTGCACCATGCCTTAAAGGCATATCAGACGCTGCGGAAAAAACATTGCCGCTGCACCCTCCATGCCTGCGGATTTCATGCCGGGCAAAGCTGCTTTGTCCAGGAGATCACGGCGGAGATCCCCGAGAGCCTGGATATTGTGATCCGGATCGATGAGAAACAGCTGTCCAACGTTCGCCGGTTCCGCGCAGCCCAGGAAACCGCAAAGGATCCGGACAATCCCGGCACGCTTCTGGCAGGAAGGTGGAACTTTGAGATCCGACAGCTCGGCCACACCATTACAGAGGGCCTTCTTGCCTCCTTTACCATGCAGGTCACGGCAGAGGATGACAGTACGGTGACCTACACCGACTGCCGGTGGACGGAGTTTTCTGTGGAGAAGACCCCTGACGGATACGAAGTGATCCGAAAGGGATCTGCAGCGGGACGAACGGTAGCATAGCGGAAAAGAAGGGCACAGCAAAAGGCGGGTGCTCGTAAAACAGTTACAGTCCCGGCAGTAATGTCTGCCGGGACGATTCTTGCATATATGGAAGCCGTATGATATGATGAAACAGACTGATAACTTGAATTTGACGAGGTCTTGGCTCCCCCTTTGGGGGAGCTGGCACGGCCTTGGCCGCGACTGAGAGGGCCCTCTCCGCCCCCTGCGGGGCCACCTCTCCCAAAGGGAGAGGCAAGCGCATCTGCCAGACAAATTTCGATTTTTCGCACTGGCACGGGAGCGCCCAAGGCTCCCGTGTGTAAAGGGAGCTGTCAGCGAAGCTGACTGAGGGATTGACAACCCCTCCGCCCCT
>JAQXVF010000013.1 GCA_029224785.1 Bacillota bacterium | reverse complement strand
AAAGGAGGGACCTACAATGATGTCTGTTGTCTGGCTGGGACTGATGGTCCTGTTTCTGCTGATCGAAGCCGGTACCGTGGCGCTGGTGTCGCTGTGGTTTGCTGTCGGCGCCCTGGCGGCCATCCTTGTGAGCCTGCTGGGAGGAAGTATTGTCATACAGAGCGTGGTATTTCTGGTGGTGTCCTGCGTGCTGCTGGCCCTGGTCCGGCCCATCCTGCGCAAGTACTACACCCCCCGGATCACCCGCACCAACGTGGACAGCCTGCTGGGCTCCCAGGGCCTTGTCACAAAGGATATTGACAATGTCACAGGCTCCGGCGAAGTTAAGCTGGGGGCCATGACCTGGACGGCCCGGAGCACCGACGGCGTGCCCATCCCGGCGGGAACCCAGGTCCGTGTTGACCGGATCGAGGGCGTAAAGGCTTTCGTTTCCCCCCTCTGCGTAGGCGCGGGAATGGAAAAATGAAAGGAAAATCAGGAGGTAAAAAAGTATGTTGATTCTGGCGATTGTGATTGTTCTGTTACTGCTCATCCTGATCGCGGGCATTTCCGTGGTCCAGCAGTCCCGGGCTTACGTTATTGAGCGCCTGGGCGCTTTCCATGAGGTCTGGGGCACCGGCATGCACTGGCGCTTTATCTTCCTGGACCGGATCGCCCGGAAGGTCAGCCTGAAGGAGCAGGTCCTGGACTATCCCCCCCAGCCTGTGATCACCAAGGATAACGTGACCATGCAGATCGATACCGTTGTGTACTTCCAGATCACGGATCCCAAGCTGTACTGCTACGGCGTGGAGCAGCCCATGATGGCCATGGAGACCCTGACGGCCACCACCCTGCGTAACATCATCGGCGACCTGGAGCTGGACCAGACCCTGACCAGCCGGGACGTCATCAACACCAAGATGCGGGCCATTCTGGACGAGGCCACCGACCCCTGGGGCATCAAGGTCAACCGGGTGGAGCTGAAGAACATTCTGCCTCCCCAGGACATCCAGAACTCCATGGAAAAGCAGATGAAGGCGGAGCGTGACCGCCGTCAGGCCATTCTGCAGGCAGAAGGCCAGAAGAAGTCCGCTATCCTCATCGCCGAAGGCGAGCGGGAATCCGCCATCCTCCGCGCCGACGCCGAAAAGCAGGCTGCCATCCTTCGGGCAGAGGCCGAGAAGGAAGCCGCCATCCTGAAGGCCGCCGGCGAGGCTACCGCCATCCGTACCGTCCAGCAGGCAATGGCCGACTCTCTGGAGATGCTGAACCAGAAGGCTCCCAACGAGCAGGTGGTGAAGCTGAAGGCCATCGAGGCCATGCAGAAGGTCGCCGACGGGCAGGCCACCAAGATCATCATTCCCAGCCAGATGCAGGAACTGGTGGGTCTGGCAGCCGGTCTGGCAGAAAGCGTGAAGAAGTAAGATGGCCGGTGAAAAGCGTTTCGTGAAGGTCTACTCCCAGGGCACCATGACAGGCACGGAGATCTGGGTGGACACCCAGACGGGCGTGAACTATCTGTACCACTTTTCCGGCTCCAGCGGCGGGATGACCCCGCTGCTGAACCGGGACGGCACCCCGGTGATCACCGCTCCTTCCGGCTGGAAGGAAGAGAAATAAACAGCGCCACCCCTGTCCGGACGGGCAGGGGTGGTTTTATGCTTCGTACAGGGGCTTTCCGGGGACGTGGCGCCGGTAGGTCACGGAGGCGATGGGCCGGCTGCCGTATTGGGAGGAATGGCTGAAGAGGTTGACATAACGATGCAAATCGTCCCGTTCTCTTTCCATGGCCTCCAGCACGGCTGCAGTGGCCATCACATCCTCCATGGCCCGGTGGGAGTTTTTCACTTTCCGGCCCAGCCGGTAGGCAGAGATGGCGGATTCCAGCCGGTGAGGCCCGGGCCGGCGGTCCCGGAACACGGTAAGGGCATCCAGCTTGTCCTTCCCCCGCAGGATCTCCGGGTCCCCGCTGCGCAGCAGCAGGTAGTACAGAAAGGTCAGGTCAAACTGGGCGTTGTAGGCGATGAGCAGGGTGTTTCCCTCTGCCAGCCGGGCCACGTCGCAGCAGACCCTGGCTCCGGACAGCCCCCGGAGCCGCAGATCCGCGGCGGAAATGCCGGTGAGCCGGGTGATGTAGTCGGAAACAAAGCCCCCCGGGGAGAGCTGCACCAGGTTGTCGTAGGTCTCCGTCACCTGACCGCTGCCATCCTTCCGGGTGATGACGGCGCAGGCGAACTGGATGATCTCGTCCCGGCGGCAGTCCAGCCCGGTGGTCTCGGTGTCGAAGATCAGCAGCTTGTCGTACCGCTGCAGCAGCGTCTCAAATGCCATGTTTTTCCTCCGAAGCCAGGGCCATGGCTCTGGCGAATTTGCTTTTCGGCTCCTCCGCTAGGGAAAACTCCCCGGCAAGGGCCCGGGCAAAGGCTGCGGCCGCCTCCCGGGAGCCGGATTTGTGCTCCACCTCCACCTCGCAGAGGGCAGCGGTGCGGCTGCCGCCCAGCAGAATCCCCTGATCCAGAGCCAGCTCTACGGTACAGCCCTCCGGGCTCAGCTCTGCCGCCCGGCGGGTGAACCGGGCACCGCAGAGGGGGAACAGGGGCTGCTGCGCCAGCGCCTCCAGCTCCTTCACTCCGGACATCCGGGCCAGAATCTCTGCCCCGGCGGCAATGTCGGCTTCCCGGCACTCCCACTCTCCCCGGGAAAAAGCATCCAGGGGGATCTTCAGGTTGCACACGGGCTCCCCGTTTTCCTTCCGCAGGCGCAGGGAATACCGCCGGGAGGAAAAATCCCGGTTTTCCGTGTCGTAGTAGGTGGTTTCCATGGTCAGGGTGTGGAAACTACCCGGAAACCGGCGGAAAAGGGCCTCCAACTGCTCCGGGGAGGCGGCATATTTCATTTCGTATTCGTAGCCCATGAGATCGGCTCCTTTGTCTGAGAGGGTTGGATTTTGAGACCATTATACAGGCAGCGGAAGAATTTTTCAACCCGCTCCGGCGGCAGGAAATCCGACAGAAACCGCCCATTCTCCTGTGGTATGATTTCCGTGAAATCTTTTGAAAGGTGTGGTACGAATGATGGCTTCCACGGGAACCGGTACGCAGCGGAGGAAATGGCATTTTCCCGGGGCAGGGCATCCCCGGATCCTGCAGGCAGCCCGGTATGCCCTGTGCGGCCTGTGCGGCTTCTCCCTCAGCGCGGCGTCCCTGCTGGGCTCCTGGCAGAGCCTTAGCCTGGGCCTGCTGTGCGTGTGCCGGAAAGGCGCGGCGGCGGCGGTGGCGGCAGGCGGCGCGTTGGGGTATCTGACCTTCTGGGGCCGGGGAGCCCTCCAGCCCGTTTGCTGCCTAATGCTGGGACTGATGGTGGCGCTGACGCTGGGATCCCGGCCGCTGTACCGGCAGGCCATGCTGCTGATTCCCTCCCTGGCTGCCCTGATCGTGTCGGCCTGCGGCGTGTTTTTTCAGCTATACCAGGGGGATACCACTCCGGTATCGGTGTATTTTCTTCGGCTTTTGGGGGCTTTTGGCTCGGCCTGCCTGTTTCTCCGGGCATCCGAGAGACGGTCCCCGGTCACCGGGTGGCTGGTGGGCTTTCTGGCAGTGCTGGCACTTTCCGGCATCCGGCTGTTTGGCGTGCTGGAGCTGGGATATGTGGCGGCGGGGTACATCGCCGTCACCGGGGAATTCCCGGCGGTGATCCTGGCGGGACTGGGATTGGACGCGGCGGGGATCACGGCGCTTCCCATGACTGCCGTGCTCTGCGCCGGCTATGTGTTCCGGCTGTTTCCCCGGGGAGCGGAGCGGACCCGGTATTTCGGGGGGTTCTGCGCCTTTCTGCTGTTTTCCGCCCTGCGGGGAAGCAGGGAGTATCTTCCTGCCTTCTGGCTGCTGCTGGGCAGCGGCATCGGCGGATTCTCTCCTGTCCTGCAGGCGGTGCCCCGGCGCAGCGGCCGTTCCGGCGGCCTGCAGGTGCAGTTGGAGACCGCGGCCGGGGTGCTGGAGCGTTCCGGGGCGGTGCTGGCCCGGATGAAGTCTCCGCCGCCGGACGAGCAGGCCATTCTGGAGGACGCCGCCCGGATGGCCTGCACCGGCTGCCCCTGCCGCAAGGGCTGCGCGGTTCGGGAGCAGCCCCTGCCGGTGGAGCTGCTCCACCGGGAGAATGTGACCTCCGATGCCATCAACTGCCGCAAGCCCGTGCGGATGGCTGCGGAGGTTCACCGGGCACGGCAGCGCTACCGGCAGCTTCTGGCCCAGAAGCAGAGCCAGGAGGGCTGCCGCCAGGCTCTGTATCAGCAGTATCATTTTCTGTCGGAGTACCTGCAGCGGCTGTCCGACAGCTTTCTGGAGATGCCGGGCCGCCCGGTCCGGTACCAGCCGGAGGTGGCGCTGTGCACCGCCGGGAAAAAGGAGGTCAGCGGAGACACGGGCACCTGGTTCGGGGGCTCCGGAAACCGGTATTATCTGCTGCTCAGCGACGGGATGGGTACGGGCCTGCCCGCCGCGGCAGAAAGCCGCAAAGCGGTACGGTACCTGAAGGAGCTGCTCCAGGCGGGATTTCCCGGGGAATATGCCATGAAAAGTCTCAACAGCTTCTGTGCCCTCCAGGGCAATGCCGGCATCGTCACGGCGGACCTTCTGCAGCTTGAGCTGGACACGGGACGGGCGGTGCTGTACAAATGGGGCGCGGCCCCGTCCTACCTGGTGCGTTCCGGGGAGGCAAGGCGGCTGGAGGGGGCAGCCACCCCCCTGGGGCTGTCGGTTCTGGGGCCCATCGGCGGGGAGATCTCCCTGCAGCTTCGCAGCGGGGACTGCGTGGTGCTGGTCAGCGACGGCGCGGGAGCCGATCCGGTGAAGAACCTGCCGTCGGGGATCTGGAAGGAGCCTGCCGGAGAGATCGCTGCCGGGATCCTGTCCGCCCGGCCGGAGGATGCGGGGGACGACGCCACGGCTCTGGTCCTGCGGCTGCGGAGCTTCCTGCGGCCGGCACACCGGTCTGCGGGTTCGCAATGACAGGCTTTGGTATCAGGAATTGAGGATCTGCATAAATTCGTCCCCTGTGATGGTTTCCTTCTCATAGAGGTACATGGACAGCTCCTGCAGCTTTTCCCGGTTCTCCATCAGAAGCTTCCGAGCTTTTTCGTGCTGTTTCCGAACCAGTTCCACGGTAAGGGTATCGATCCTCGTCTGGGTTTCTCCGGAGCAGGCAAGGCTGGCATCTCCCCCGAGGTACTGGTTGGTCACCGTTTCCAGAGCCACCATGTCAAATTCCTCGCTCATGCCGTAGCGGGTGATCATGGCCCGGGCCAGCTTGGTGGCCTGTTCGATGTCGTTGGAGGCGCCGGTGGAAATGCTGCCCAGCGCCACTTCGTCGGCGGCACGGCCGCCGGCGTAGGTGGCGATCTTGTTTTCAATCTCCTCCCTGGTCATGAGGTAGTGGTTTCCTTCCTCCACCTGCATGGTATAGCCCAGAGCGCCGGAGGTTCTGGGAACAATGGTGATCTTCTGCACCGGGGCAGAATGGGTCTGAAGTGCCGCCACCAGGGCGTGACCGATTTCGTGATAGGCAACGGCCATTTTCTCACTGTCCGTCAGAATGGCGTTTTTCTTCTGATAGCCCGCAATGACTACCTCAATGGATTCTTCCAGATCCGCCTGGGTGGCAAACTTTCTGCCGTCCCTGACAGCCCGCAGGGCGGCCTCGTTGACGATATTGGCAAGCTCCGCGCCGGAAGCGCCGGAGGCCATCCGGGCGATCTGCCTGAAATCCACATCATCGGCAATTCTGACCTTTCTGGCATGAACCTTCAGAATCTTCTCCCGTCCGTCCAGATCCGGCAGCTCCACAGGCACCCGGCGGTCAAAACGGCCGGGACGGGTCAGAGCGGGGTCCAGGGATTCGGGACGGTTGGTAGCCGCCAGAATCATGACGCCGGAGTTTCCTTCAAAACCGTCCATTTCGGTGAGAAGCTGGTTCAGGGTCTGCTCCCGCTCATCGTTGCCGCCCATGCCGCCGGTGTTCCGCTTCTGGCCGATGGCGTCGATCTCGTCGATGAATACGATGCAGGGGGCCTTCTCCTTGGCCTGCTTGAAGAGGTCACGGACCTTGGATGCGCCCATGCCTACGAACATCTCCACAAATTCCGAGCCGGAAATGGAGAAGAAGGGCACATTGGCTTCGCCTGCCACGGCCTTGGCAAGCATGGTCTTGCCGGTGCCCGGAGGGCCAACCAACAGAACGCCCTTGGGCATGGTAGCGCCGATCTCCTTATACTTGCTGGGGTCGTGAAGGTAGTCCACGATTTCCGCAAGGCTTTCCTCCGCTTCGTCCACACCCTCCACATCGTCAAAGCTGATGCCGTCGGAGGACTTGACATAGACCTTGGCATTGGACTTTCCCATGTTGAAGGACATGGCACCTGCACCGCCGCCTGCCCGGTCCATCATCTTTTTGGACAGAAACTGTCCGACTGCGATGAACAATCCCAGAGGCAGAATCCACGACAGCAGGAAGCTCAGCAGGGGGGAGGTTTCCTCAACGATTTCGCTGGAGAAAACCGCGCCGGCGGCATAGAGCCTTTCCGTCCGTCCGGGATCCTCCATCAGACCCGTTTTATAGATCGCCGTCCCTTCCTTGTCGGTAAACAGGATCTGGTTGGTCTGAATATCCACCCTGCCAATGTTTTTTTCTTCGGTCATGGTCATGAAGGTGCCGTAGTCAACCTCCAGAATCTGCCGTTCCAACATCCACGGCATGGCCAGAAAGTTGAACAGCGCCAGAACCAGAAGTACGATTCCGTAGTAGAAGATAAGGGGTTTCTTCGGCTGTTTGACTTCGTTCATGATTTCCATCCTTTCTGCGATTTTTCCCCGGAATATCCTTTTTTCCTGAAAAGGGATTTTCTCGTATTATAGCAGGATATCCCGAAGAAATTGTAAACATTTCATGTCCCATGGGGATATTCTCAAAAGCTTTCGAAAAGAAGGACCTGCTGCAAAACACACATTTTGCAGCAGGCCCTTTCAAATCTGTAAACGCGAAAACGGATTACACCAGTGCGGCGGTGATGATGGCCATGGCGTAGACCTCGTCGGCATTACAGCCCCGGCTCAGGTCGTTGATGGGAGCGGCCAGGCCCTGCAGGATGGGGCCGTATGCGGCGTAGCCGCCCAGACGCTGTGCGATCTTGTAGCCGATGTTGCCGGCCTCGATGCAGGGGAACACGAAGGTGTTGGCGTGGCCTGCCACAGGGGAGCCGGGGAACTTGAGCTGGCCCACTTCGGGAGCCACGGCGGCATCAAACTGCATTTCGCCGTCGATCATCAGGTCGGGGGCCATTTCCTTGGCCACGGCGGTGGCGTCGTGGCTCAGCTTCACGGTGCCGCCCTTGCCGGAGCCGTTGGTGGAGAAGCTCAGCATGGCAACCTTGGGATCGATGCCGAAGACCTTGGCGGTTCTGGCGGTCTCCACGGCCACCTCTGCCAGCTTCTGGGCAGCGGACAGGACCACGTTGCCATCCTTGTCCACGGTGTCCTCATAGCTCAGGTTGATGGCGCAGTCGCCCATGGCCAGCTTCTCGTCGCCGCGGACCAGAATCATGCAGGAGGAGACCAGATGGGCACCCTTCTTGGTCTTGACGATCTGCAGGGCGGGACGGACGGTGTCGGCGGTGGAGTAGGTAGCGCCGCCCAGCAGGGAGTCGGCATAGCCCATCTTCACCAGCATGGTGCCGAAGTAGTTGCCCTTCTGCAGAGCGGCCCGGCACTCCTCGGCGGACATCTTGCCCTTGCGCAGCTCCACCATCTTGTCCACCATGGCATCCATGCCCTCGTAGGTCAGGGGATCCAGGATCTCCAGACCCTCGATGTCGAAGCCGCACTCGGCAGCCTTTGCCTTGACCACGTCCACGCTGCCGATGAGGATGGGGGTCAGGAAGCCGTCCTTCTTCAGACGGGCGGCAGCCTCCAGGATCCGGGCGTCGTGGCCTTCGGTAAAGACGATCTTCCGGGGATTGGCTTTCAGGGTTTCAATCATTGCATCAAACATGATGACATTCCTCCAATTATTGGGCATACGCCCGGATTTTCACTCTGATTATACAACAGCGGGGAAAAAGGTGCAACCGTTTTTTCTGCCATTTTTCTCCTTGGCGGGAAAATGGCAGAAAAAAGGAGAGCCGGTGCAATCCTGCTCTCCGGGAATTTATTTGGTGCCGAAGATCCGGTCGCCGGCGTCGCCCAGACCGGGCACGATGTAGGCGTGCTCGTTGAGCTTCTCATCCACGGCGGCAAGGTACAGATCCACATCGGGATGGGCCTCCTGGACGGCCTTCACACCCTCGGGGCAGCCGATGATGTTCATCATGATGATGTTTTTGCAGCCGTGCTTTTTCAGGAAGTCGATGGCGGCGATGGAGCTGCCGCCGGTGGCCAGCATGGGATCCACCACGAACACCTGACGGTTTGCGATGTCGTCAGGCAGCTTGCAGTAATACTCCACGGGCATATGGGTCTCGGGGTCCCGGTACAGGCCGAGGTGGCCGATCTTTGCGGAGGGGATCAGATCCACCATGGAGTCCACCATGCCCAGACCGGCACGCAGGACAGGGACGATGGCCAGCTTCTTTCCGGCCAGCATTTTGCAGTGAGCGGTGGCAACGGGGGTTTCCACATCCACATCCATCAGGGGCAGGCTGCGGGTGGCCTCGTAGCACATCAGGCCGGCGATCTCGGAAACCAGCTCCCGGAATTCCTTAACGCCGGTGTTTTTATCCCGGAGGATTGCCAGCTTGTGCTGAATAAGGGGATGATCCAATACATGAACAGTAGCCATTTTTCAGTTCTCCTTTTCTGTATGCTGTATCCGGGCCGCCCGTTCCCGTTCGGCCTGGGACATTCTGAGATAATTGGGAACCAGGGTCCTGCCGTCGGCAGGCTGTCCGTCCCGGAGCTGCTGCCAGGCGGCAAGCCCAACGCCGGAGGCCCGCTGGTGCATCCGGTGCTCCGGCGGAAGAACCAGAGTTGGGACGCTTTCCAACATGGTATTATAGCACAGACGGGAGCCATCGCCAACAAGAAATACCGGACCGCTGAATTTTTTTACATCTTCCACCAATTCCGGGATGGAAATGGCCCGATCTTCACAAAGTCTTGTCAGTTTTCCACAATCTGCCCGGAAAAGAGCGTTGTACACCTGATCCCGGCGGGCATCCATGACGGCACAGACGATCCCGTCGTATGCGCCCAGGCCCAGCGCCATGGCCTCCAGGGTGGATACGCCGCAGCAGGGAAGCTGCCGTCCCCAGGCCATGCCCTTGGCGGCGGAAACGCCGATGCGGATGCCGGTAAAGCTGCCGGGGCCGGCGGCCACCGCTACGGCAGTCAGGTCGGACACGGTTTTTTGGCAGGTGCGCATCAGCTCCTCCGCCATGGAAAGCAGGGTCTGGCTGTGGGTCAGGCCCGTATTCTGGTAGCACTCCCCCAGCAGCCTGCCGTCCTGAGTCAGGGCGGCGGAGCAGGCCTTGGCGGAAGTTTCAAAGGACAGAATCAGCACAACGCATCCGCTCCTTCCACGGTGATTTTCCGGCAGTCCTCTCCCAGCTTTTCGATGGTGACGGTGATGGCGCCGTCCAGAGCGTCGGCCACATTTTCGCTCCATTCCACGGCGCAGACGCCGCCCCGCTCCAGATAGTCCTCCCAGCCGATGTCAAACAGCTCGTCGGAGGAGGAAAGCCGGTACATATCGAAGTGGAAAAGGGGCATCCGGCCGGACAGATATTCGTTGACGATGGTATAGGTGGGGCTGGTGACGGTTTCCCGGCAGCCCAGGCCCCGGGCAAGCCCCCGGGTGAAGGCGGTTTTTCCTGCGCCCAGGTCTCCCCGAAAGGCGATGACGGCTCCGGGGGACAGCGTCCGGGCAAGTTCGGCGCCGGTTTTCTCCGTCTCCTCCGGAGAATGAGTCAAAAAATCCATAGTGTTCTCCTTACGCCTGGGCGTTTTTCAGCTTTTCCGCCTGGTCGGCGGTGGCCAGGGCGTCAATAATCTCGTCCAGCGCCCCGTCCATCACGGCATCGATCTTGTACAGGGTCAGGCCGATGCGGTGATCCGTCACCCGGCCCTGGGGGAAGTTGTAGGTGCGGATCCGCTCGTTGCGCATTCCTGTGCCCACCTGACTGCGGCGCATACCGGTGACGGCGGAGCTGAGCTTTTCCTGCTCGATCTCATAGAGCTTGGAGGCCAGCATCCGCATACATTTTTCCCGGTTCTGCACCTGGCTCCGCTCCTCCTGGCAGGCTACCACAATGCCGGAGGGCTTATGGATCAGCCGGACGGCGGAGGAAGTCTTGTTGATGTGCTGACCGCCGGCGCCGGAGGAGCGGAACACCTGCATTTCGATGTCCTCGGGGCGGATGACCACGTCCACCTCTTCCATCTCCGGCAGCACCGCCACCGTGGCGGTGGAGGTGTGGACACGGCCCCCGGACTCGGTCTCCGGCACCCGCTGGACCCGGTGGACGCCGCTTTCGTATTTCAGCCGGGAGTAGGCGCCTTTTCCGGAAACGATGAAGTCCGCTTCCTTGACCCCGCCCAGCTCTGTCTCGCTGTAATTCATCAGCTCGATTTTCCACCCCCGGGAGGAGGCGTACATACTGTACATCCGGAACAGGCTGTGGGCAAACAGGGCGCTTTCCTCTCCGCCGACACCGCCCCGGATCTCCATAATGACATCTTTTTCATCGTTGGGATCCTTGGGCAGCAGCAGGATCTGTAAAGTCTCAAAGAGGCGCTCTTTCTCTTCCTTTGCCTGACGGAAGGTGTCCTGAGCCAGTTCCCGCATTTCCGGGTCACTCATCAGCTCCTGAGCCTCTTCCAGATCCCGGCAGGCGGTATTGTATTTTCGGTAGGCCTCCACAATGGGCTCCAGATCGGTTTTCTCCCGCAGCAGAGCGGCGGCCTTCCGGGGGTCGCTGTAGAAATCCGGCTGTTCCGACCGGACGCACAGTTCCTCAAAGCGGTCTTCCACCGCCTTTAATTTTTTCAGCATGGCATTCTCCAGAAAATCGGAATTTTACCGTATTGTATCAGCTTTTCGGGGAAAAGTAAAGTCGAAACCGGCAGGCGCGTAGACATTGAGGATGCAGGAGGCGGTGTCGGTCAGGCTTTGCAGGGCAGCCAGACGCTCCGCGCCGTCCTTCGTGATGCGGTAAACATGGGGCGTCATGGAAAGCAGCGCCCCGATCAGCTCCCCCTCCACGGTGAAGGAAAAGCGGATGGGCAGAGAGAGCACCCGGGAGAATCCGGGAAGCTCCGGGGTGAGGACTTTTTCCCTGTGGGTCAGGGTGGGATAGATCACCCGCTTCAGGCCCAGCAGATGATCCTCCGCCGCCAGCACCTGAAAGAACAGGCCGTCCGGCCGCAGCACCCGCAGAAACTCCTCCGGCACCGTCAGGGCAAACAGGGAGGTCAGCAGGCCCACACTGTGATCCGGCACCGGCAGCCGGCTGGCGGTGGCGCAGAACCACCGGGCGTTTTTGTATTTTCCGGCGGCGCAGCGCACCGCTTCCCGGGAAATGTCCATGCCGTACAGGGGGCAGGAGAGAAACTCCGCCAGCCGGGCGCTGTAGTACCCCTCTCCGCAGCCCACATCCAGAATGGGGCCGGAGGCTCCCAGCCCGGCGGCGGTGTCCTGCAGGGCCTGCGAAATGGGGGCGTAGGCTCCGCTGTCCAGAAAGGCCCGGCGGGAAAGAACCTGCTGCCGGGTGTCTCCGGGGTGCAGGGAGTGCTTCTGCTGAACGGGCAGCAGATTCACATAGCCCTGCCGGGCAATATCGAAGCTGTGGCCTCTGCCGCAGCACATGACTTTTTCCTGTTTTTGCAGCACCCGGCCGCAGATGGGGCAAAGCAGATCCATGACACATCCCTCCAAGCCTATCATAACCCATTTTTCCCGGTTCGTCAATTTCTGTGAAAGGGGATCTTTCCATGCGTAAGATGATTCTGGCGTCGGTCATGCTGGTACTTCTTGCCCTGCCTGCCCGGGCGGAGCCGATGGCGGCGCTGACCTTTGACGACGGCCCCTCCGGCAAGATCACCGGCGCCCTGCTGGAGGGGCTTTCGGAGCGGGGAGTCCCGGCTACGTTCTTTCTGTGCGGCTACCGGCTGGAGCAGTATCCGGAGCTGGCCCAGAGCATTCTGGAAGGAGGCCACGAGATCGGCATCCACGGCTACAGCCACAAGCCCATGAACCGCATGACCCCGGAGCAGATCTCCGAGGAGATCCGAAAGACCCGCCGGCTGCTGCCGGAGGACTGCCGGCCCGTGTTTTTCCGCCCGCCCGGCGGTGCCGCCAGCCGTGCGGTGCTGCAGGCGGCCCGGAGGGAGAATCTGGCGGTGCTGAACTGGGATCTGGACCCCCGGGACTGGGCGGTGCATGAGGCCCGGAGGGTGGAAAACGCGGTGCTGGAGAACATCCGGGACGGAGACGTCATCCTGATGCATGATATGTCCCGCAGCTCGGTGGAGGCGGCGCTGGCCATTGTGGATGCCCTGCTGGAGAGGGGCTTTCGCTTCGTGACGGCTTCGGAGCTGGCTGCCCTCCGGGCAGGTGCGGTAACGCCGGGGGTGGTGTACACCGGCTTTCCGCCGGATGGGACGGAATAAGGAAATATTCACAGGAAATTCAGAAAGTTTTCTGTTTTCCGTGTTTCCCTTTCCCATCGTTTGTGGTAAAATGTTTCCAAATCAGAAAAAATGAGGAAACGATATGAAGCGATTTGTAATTTTCGGAGCAGGGGAATTCCTGGCCGATTGCTATGAACCCCGGCAGGGGGACTATCTGCTGGCGGCAGACGGGGGCTATGCGCACCTGAAGGCGATGGGGCTGAAGCCGGACGGGATCCTGGGGGATTTTGACTCCCTGGGCTATGTCCCCCCGGACGCCCGGGTGTTTCCCACAGAAAAGGACGATACCGATTCCATGCTGGCGGTGCGTCTGGGCCTGGAAATGGGCTACCGGGACTTTTTGCTGCTGGGCTGTCTGGACGGGAAGCGGCTGGACCACACCCTTGCCAACCTGCAGACCCTGCTGTTTCTGGCGTCCCACGGCGCAAGGGGCTATCTGGTGGGAGAGACCTATCTGGTCACCGCGGCCTTCCGGGAGGAGCTGGTGTTTCCTGAAACCTGCCGGGGGATCCTGTCCCTGTTCTGCATGGGGGAGCCTGCCTCCGGCGTCTGCATCCGGGGGCTGAAATACCCCCTGGAGGGCGGCGCTCTGACGGCGGATTTTCCTCTGGGGGTCAGCAACCGGTTTTTGGGGCAGGAGAGCAGGATCTCCGTCCGGGAGGGGGTCCTTCTTGTGATGTGGGACCGGGTAAACGGACTGCCCCGGCGGTGCTTTGAGGAGGAGACGGCATGAAACAGAAAGCAAACGAGCTTCTCCGGCAGGAGATCCCGGTACATACGGCGGCACCGGATCAGGGCCTTTCCCGGGATCAGGTGGAGGAGCGGATCCGGGGCGGCTGGATCAACCATGCGCCGGTCAGCGCCGCCAGAAGCAAGGCGGACATCATCCTTGCCAACACCCTGACCTTTTTCAACTGCATTTTCGTGATCCTGGCAGTGTGGCTGATGATGGCCGGCTCCTCGGTGAAGAATCTGATGTTCCTGGTGGTGGTGATCTGCAACACCGTCATCGGCATCTGTCAGGAGCTTCGGGCCAAGCGGGCGGTGGACGAGCTGAATCTGGTGGCCCAGAAAACCGTCCGCGCCGTCCGGGACGGGGCTTTGTGGTCGGTGCCCCAGGAGGAGCTGGTCCGGGACGACATCGTGGTGCTGTCCGCCGGAGATCAGATCTGCGCCGACGGACAGGTGTGCCAGGGGCAGCTTCAGGTCAACGAGGCCCTGGTCACCGGCGAGGCCGACGCCATTGTGAAAAACCCCGGGGATCCCCTGCTGTCCGGCAGCTTCGTGGTGGCGGGCACCGGCAGGGCCAGACTCACCGGTGTGGGCCGGGACGCCTATGTGTCCCGGCTTGCCAAAGAGGCCAAGGCGGATCCCAGAGCCGCAAAATCCGAGATGATGCGCTCTCTGGACCGGCTGATCCGGGTCATCGGCTTTCTGCTGATCCCCATCGGCGCCCTGCTGTTTTACCAGCAGTACCGCGCCCTGCAGCTTGGGATGCGGACCGCCACCGAGAGCACCGTGGCGGCCCTCGTCGGCATGATCCCGGAGGGATTGTATTTTCTCACCAGCATCGCCCTGGCGGCCTCCTCTCTGAAGCTGGCCCGGCAGAAAGTGCTGGTGCAGGATATGAACTGCATCGAGACCCTGGCACGGGTGGACGTGCTGTGCGTGGACAAAACCGGCACCATCACCGAAAACCGGATGGAAGTGGAAAACGTGCTGCCGCTGACGGAGGATCCTCCGGAGTTTCTGGAAAGCCTGATGACGGCGCTGTATGCCGATCCTCCGGACAACGACACCGCCCGGGCCATCCGGGAGGCATTCCCCGGGGAAAGCGATTGGGAATGCACGGCGCGGATCCCCTTCAGCTCCGCCTACAAGTGGTGCGGCGGGGTCTTCGGGGACCGGGGAGCCTTTGTGGCCGGCGCGCCGGAGTGGATCCTGGGGGACCGGTTCTGTGAAATTCAGGAACAGACGGAGGATCTGTACGCCCGGGGCTACCGGGTGCTGGCGGTTGCCCGGTACGGCGGAGCGCCGGAGCCGGGGGCCCTGGCGCCGGATCAGGTGACGCCCCTGGCTCTGATCGTGCTGAGCAACCGGATCCGTCCGGAGGCGCCGGACACCTTCCGGTATTTTGAGGAGCAGGGGGTGACCATTAAGGTCATCTCCGGGGACCATCCGGCTGCCGTGTCGGAAATTGCCCGCCGGGCGGGAATCGTCGGGGCGGAAAACTGGGTGGATGCCCGGGAGCTGACGGATGACGGGGCGCTGGAAGCGGCGGCGGAAAATGCCACGGTCTTCGGCCGGGTGACCCCGGAACAGAAGCGGAAGCTGGTGCAGGCACTGAAGCGCCGGGGCCACACCGTGGCCAGGACCGGCGACGGCGTCAACGATGTGCTGGCCATGAAGGATGCGGACTGCGGCATCGCCATGGCCTCCGGCGCCCATGCGGCATCCCAGGTGGCAAAGATCGTTCTGCTGGACAGCGATTTCGGCGCCATGCCCTCCATTGTGGGGGAGGGCCGCCGGGTGATCAACAACATCCAGCGGGCGGCAACATTGTTCCTGGTGAAAAACATCTTCTCCCTCGCCCTTTCCCTGCTGACCCTGCTGACCAACTGGCCCTACCCCATTGTGCCGGTGCATCTGAGTGTGATCTCCGCCCTGACCATCGGGGTGCCCTCCTTCTTCCTGGCCATGGAGCCCAATTATGAGCGGGTGTCCGGCCGGTTCCTGACCGGCGTCATGCGGCGGGCATTTCCGGGCGGCCTGACCAACGTATTCGTGGTGCTGGCTGCCCAGGCGTTCATGGTGGCCTTCCAGATCCCTCAGGAGCAGATCTCCACGGTCTGCGCGGCGATTCTTGCCTTTGTGGGCCTGTTGGTGCTGTACCAGGTGTGTAAGCCCTTCGACCGGTTTCGCCGGATCATCTGGGCATCCATGGCGGTGTGTCTGGTGAGCTGCTTTACCCTGCTGGGAGAGTTTTTCACCCTGGAGGCAGGCAGCGCCCAGACCGGCCTGGTGATGGCGACCCTGCTGATCATGACTCCTTCGGTGTTTACGGCGGTGCGGTGGCTGTTTGACCGGGGAGACGAGCTGTATCGGAAGCTCCGGGAAAGGAAGAACGCCCATGCTGACCTATGAACTGAAAAAAGAGCGGGGCCTTCCCCTGTATGAGGCGCTGTACCGCAGCATCCGTCAGGACATCCTGACGGGAAAGCTGGCGCCCGGGGACAAGCTGCCCTCCAAGCGGGCGTTGGCAGCCCATCTGAAGGTCAGCCAGATCACGGTGGAGGGCGCCTACGACCAGCTTCTCAGCGAGGGCTACATCCGCACCCGGCAGCGGGTGGGATGCTTCGTGGAGCCGCTGCCCCAGCTTCTGCGGGCGGAGCCGGAAAACCGGGCAGAGCCGGAGAGCAGGCCCTTTTCCGGGGTGGATCTGACGGCCAACGGCCCGGCGGACTTCCCCTTTTCCGTGTGGAGCAGGCTGTTCCGGCAGGTGATGCAGGATTACGGACGGCAGCTTCTGTCCCCCCTGCCCAACCGGGGCTACGGGGAGCTGCGCAGCGCCATCGCCTCCAGCCTGGCCCAGTTTCGGGGGATGTCCGTGTCTGCCGACCAGATCCTGGTGGGTGCGGGAACGGACTTTCTCTACAATCTGCTGATCCAGCTTCTGGGCCGGGACCTGATCTACGCGGTGGAGGAGCCGGGCTACGACAAGATCACCCGGATCTATGCCGCCGGCGGTGCCCGGTACCGGCTGGCGCCTATGGACGACCGGGGGGTGATCCCCGGCAATCTGACCGATGCCCAGGTGCTGCACATCTCCCCGGCCCACCACTTCCCCACCGGGCTGGTAACGCCCCTGGACCGGCGGCAGGAGCTGCTGGACTGGCTCCGGCAGCGGCAGGACCGGTACATCATCGAGGATGATTTCGACAGCGAATTCCGGTTTCACGCCCGTCCCCTGCCCACCCTGCAGACCATGGACACCACAGGCCGGGTGATCTACATGAACACCTTTACCAAGACCCTGGCGCCCTCCATCCGGATCAGCTATCTGGTGCTGCCCACCGGGCTGATGGAGCGGTTCTCCCGGGAGCTGGGGTTTTACGGCTGCACGGGGCCCAGCTTCGAGCAGTACACTCTGGCCCGGTTCCTCAACGGCGGGTATTTTGAGAAGCACATCAACCGGATGCGGAAATTCTACCGGAACCGGCGGAACCGGATGATCGAGCTGCTGCGCACCTGCGCCTATGCCTCCCGGCTGACCATCCGGGAGCAGGATGCGGGGCTGCATTTTCTGGTGAAGGTGGATACGGATATGACTGACGAGGCCCTGACGGCCTGGCTGGCGGAAAAGGGGATCCGGGTCCAGTGCCTGAGCAGCTTTTACCGGGGGCCGTACCCGGAGGAGGTGGCGGGAAACCTGGTGGTGAACTACTCCGGCCTTTCCGACGGGGATATGGACCATCTGGCCTCCGTTCTGGGGAAAACACAGGATGTGTGACGGGGAAAAACCCGGAAAAATCGAAAAAAATCCGTTCCATTTCAAAAAAACCCTTGCATTATCGGTGCAGCGGTGCTATAATACGCGTATCGAACGTATACTATACGAGAGAGAGGGGCTTGCCCCTCTCTTTTTGTTGACATGAAAGAAGGAGAACAATGAAAATCACGGATCAGATCGCCGCGCTGGCACGGCCTGTTGCGGAGCGGTTCGGCTGCAGCCTGTGGGATGTGGAGTACGTCCGGGAGGGATCCGAGCGGTTCCTGCGGATCTACATCGACAAGGAAGGCGGCGTCAACATCACCGACTGCGAGAACGTGTCCCGGGCCATGGATCCCATCCTGGATGAAAAGGACCTGATCGCCGAAAGCTATCATTTCGAGGTGTGCTCCGCAGGACTGGAGCGGCCTCTGCGCCGTCCTTCGGACTTTGAGAAGTTCATGGGCAGCAAGGTTACCATCAAGCTGTACCGCCCCCGGGACGGCCTGAAGGAGATCCCCGGCATCCTCCGGGGCTATGAGGACGGAAAGATCACTGCGGAATGCGGAAACGAAACGATTACATTTGAAAAATCCCAGGTGGCCCTGGTGCGCCTGCGGGTAGAATTCTGAGGAGGAATGGGAAATGGCAAGAACATCCAGAAAGAAAGCGGCGGAAGCGCCCAAGATCAACATCGGCGCAGAGATTTTTGCCAGCCTGCGGGAGCTGGAGAAGATGAAGGGCATCCCCGTGGATACCATGGCGGAAAAGCTGAAGGACGGCCTGAAAAAGGCATACAGCAAGGACTGTGAGGGCCATCGCAGCGTTCCCGCGGAAAACGTGGTGGTGGATCTGACGGAAGAGGGCCTGTCCATGCACGTGCTGAAGACCGCCGTGGAAGAGGTCACCGACGTGGCTTTGGAGATCCAGATGGAGGCCGCAAAGAACTATATGCCCAACGTGCAGCCCGGAGATGTGGTTTCCATTCCCGTGGAGATCGAAAAATTCGGACGGATCGCTGCCCAGACGGCCAAGCAGCAGGTGATCCAGACCATCCGCACCGCCGAGCGGGAAGCGGCAGCCGAGAACAACGGCGGCAAGGTCCAGGAGCTGCTCACCGGTACCGTGATCCGGCTGGAGCCCAACGGCGATGTGTTCGTGCAGATCGGTCAGGGCGCTGCAGCCACCCGTGCGGTGCTGCGGGCGGACGAGCAGATCCCCGGCGAGACCTATCGGGAAGGCCAGCTTGTCCGGGTCTACGTACTGGAGAACCGGCGCATGGGTATGCGCAGCTCTCTGATGCAGGTGTCCCGCACCCATCCCAATGTGGTGCGCCGGCTGTTTGAGCTGGAGACCCCGGAGATCGCCTCCGGTGAGGTGGAGATCCGCAACATCGCCCGGGAGCCCGGCTCCCGTTCCAAGATGGCCGTCCGTGCCACTGCGCCGGACGTGGATCCCGTGGGCGCCTGTGTAGGACCCCGGGGCGGCCGTGTGGGCGCCGTGGTGGAGGAGCTTCACGGCGAGAAGATCGACATCGTGGTGTGGAGCGAGGATCCCTGCGAGTACGTAAAGGCTGCCCTCAGCCCCGCCACGGTGCTGAAGGCGGAGCTGGTGCCCGGCACCAAGGCCTGCCGTGTGGTGGTGCCGGATGACGAGCTGAGCCTTGCCATCGGCAAGGAGGGTCAGAATGCCCGCCTGGCGGCAAGACTCACCGGCTACAAGGTGGATATCAAGTCTGCTTCCAAGGCTCAGGAAGTCTCCGGGGCGGAATGATGCGAAGAAGGAGGGAGCGCTATGCAGAAGAAAATCCCTCAGCGGCAGTGTATGGGCTGCCGGGAACGGAAAAATAAGCGGGAGCTGATCCGGGTGGTCCGGGGGAAGGACGGCACCGTGTCGCTGGATTTCTCCGGAAAGGCCGCCGGCCGCGGAGCCTATGTGTGCCCGGATCCGGAGTGCCTGAAAAAGGCCATCAAATCCAGGGCGCTGGAGCGGAGTCTGGAGGTCCCCATTCCGGAGGAAGTGTATGCCCGGCTGGAAAAGGAGATGATCCAGGGTGGATAGAGCGCTGAATTATCTCAGCCTTGCCCGGAAGGCAGGGCTTGCGGAGCTGGGGGAGGAGCCTGTGGGCGCCGCTGCCAGAGAGGTCCACGCCCGGCTGGTGATCGTGGCATCGGATGCCTCCGACCACACCTGGCGCAGGGCAAAGAGCTTTGTAGCAGGTACGGAGCAGCAGTGCATCCGGGTGCCTTTTACCAAAGATGAGGTGGGAATGGCCATCGGCAGGACCAGCCTGGCCATCGCCGCCATTACGGATGCGGCTTTGGGTCTGGCCTTTGTGAAGGCTCTGCCGGAGCCGGAGCGGTACCGGGAAGCCGCACAGGTGCTGGAGGCGAAAGCAAAAAAGATCGGCCAGCGCCGTGCGGAGGCCAAAGCACATGACCGGAACAGGCGTACCGGCCGCGTGCGCAGTGCCGCGAAGAAGAACGGATGATTTTGGAGGTGCGTATATGTCAATTATCAAGTATCGGGTAAAGGATGTTGCAGCGGATTTCGGTGTGGCACCCAAAGAAATTGCGGAGGTCATCTCCAAATTCGGTGACAAGCCCAAGTCCACCAGTCAGGTTCTGGAGGAGGATACCCTGAACGCCCTGTTCGATTATATGACCGCGACCCATCAGGTGGCGTCCATGGAGGATGTGTTTGCGGCGCAGACGGCAAAGAAGGAGGAGGCCGCTCCTAAGCAGGCCGCACCCCGTCAGGAGGCTCCCAAGCAGGAGGCCGCACCCCGCCAGGAGGCTCCCAAGCAGGAGACCACACCCCGCCAGGAGGCTCCCAAGGCCGCCGAAAAGCCGTCCCCCCGTCCTCAGAACGGTCAGCCCAACCGGGCGCCTCAGCAGAATGCCGGCCGGCCCCAGCAGGGCGGAAACCGTCCCCAGGGCGGTCAGCCCAACCGGGCTCCCCAGCAGCAGGGCTCCCGTCCTGCCCAGCAGGGACAGAGTGCGGCGCAGAATCCCGCACCCAAAAAGCAGGAAGAGCGGAAGCGGGAGCGCCGGGTGGTGGATACCTCTGCCGTGCAGGTCAACTCTGCCCGCTTTGACGACCGGGTGGACAATCTGATCTCCGAGCGGGAGCAGAATTACTCCGGCGGCAAGCAGCGGATCGGCGGAAAGAAGGGCGGCCAGCAGAACAAGAAGGACAACAAGTTCAAGGGCAGCAAGGCCCGGAACGAAGAGCAGGAGAAGATGCGCCGCCTGCAGATGGAGGTTGCACGAAAGGCTCCCGTCACCGTGAAGATCCCCGACGAGATCACCGTAGGCGAGCTGGCCTCCCGGATGAAGAAGACCGCCGGCGAGGTCATCAAGACCCTGCTGCAGAACGGCGTCATGGCCGGCATCAACCAGACCATCGACTACGATACCGCCGAGTTCGTGGCCACGGAGCTGGGCTGCAAGGTGGAAAAGGAGATCACCGTCACCATCGAGGAGCAGATCATCGACGACCATGTGGATACCGCCGAAGAGCTGCAGGGACGCAGTCCCGTGGTGGTGGTCATGGGCCACGTCGACCACGGCAAGACCAGCCTGCTGGATGCCATCCGCCAGACCAATGTGGTCAAGGGCGAGGCCGGCGGCATCACCCAGCACATCGGCGCCTATACGGTGGAGATCAACGGCAGTCCCATTACCTTCCTGGATACCCCCGGCCATGCGGCCTTTACCTCCATGCGTGCCCGCGGCGCCATGTGCACCGACATCGCCATCCTGGTGGTGGCGGCGGACGACGGCATCATGCCCCAGACCGTGGAGGCCATCAACCACGCCAAGGCTGCCAAGATCCCCATCATTGTGGCCATCAACAAGATGGATAAGCCTGCTGCCAATCCCGAAAAGATCAAGCAGCAGATCATGGAATACGACCTGATCCCCGAGGAATACGGCGGCGACACCATCATGTGTCCCATCTCTGCCAAGACCCGCATGGGCATCGACAACCTGCTGGAAATGGTCATTCTGACGGCGGAAATGCAGGAGCTGAAGGCCAATCCCAACCGTCCCGCCAAGGGCACCGTCATCGAGGCCCGGCTGGACAAGAACCGCGGCCCCGTGGCTACCCTGCTGGTGCAGAACGGCACCCTGAAGCAGGGTGATGTGATCATTGCCGGCACCGCCGTGGGCCGTGTCCGGGTGATGACCAACGACAAGGGCCGCACCGTCAAGACCGCCGGCCCCTCCCAGCCTGTGGAGATCACCGGCCTGGCCGATGTGCCCGCCCCCGGTGACGACTTCAACGCCGTCTCCGACGAGCGCATGGCCCGGGAGCTGGTGGAGCAGCGCCGTCAGGCAGAAAAGGACGCCCTGGCCAAGCTGAACACCAAGGTCACCCTGGATAACCTCTTTGCCAAGATGCAGGAGGGCGAGATGAAGGAGCTGCCGCTGATCGTCAAGGCCGACGTGCAGGGCTCCGCCGAAGCCGTGAAGGCCTCGCTGGAGAAGATCTCCAACGAGGAGGTCCGGGTCCGGGTGATCCACGCCGGTGTGGGCGCCATCAACGAAAGCGACATTCTGCTGGCCTCCACCTCCGGCGCCATCATCGTGGGCTTCAATGTCCGTCCCGATGCCGCCGCCCAGGCTTCCGGCCAGCGGGCCAATGTGGATATGCGGTTCTACCGGGTGATTTACGAGGCCATCGACGAGATCGAGGCCGCCATGAAGGGGATGCTGGCTCCCAAGTACCAGGAGGTCGTCATCGGCCATGCGGAGGTCCGCCAGACCTACAAGGTCTCCGCCATCGGTACCATTGCCGGCTGTATGGTCAAGGACGGCAAGGTCACCCGCAATGCCCAGGTTCGTGTCCTGCGGGACAACATCGTGATCCATCAGGGCGAGGTGGGCTCCCTGCAGCGGTTTAAGGACCAGGCAAAGGAAGTCACTGCCGGCTACGAGTGCGGCATGAGCATCCTGAAGTTCAACGACATCAAGGAAGGCGACATTTTCGAATGCTTCGTCATGGAAGAGATTAAGCAGTAAGGATCTTCCGCCGTGCCGCCATGGCGGTGCGGCGGAAGCTGTCTCACAGAAGGAGAAACAAAATGGCATCCAACCGAATCGGTAGAATCAACGAGGAGATCGCCAAGGAGCTGTCTGCCCTGATCCGAAATCTGAAGGATCCCCGGGTCCAGGACACCATGATCTCCATTGCCCGGGTGGAAACCACACCGGATCTGCGATATGCCAAGGTCTACGTCAGTTTTCTGGAGGAGGACCGGGCAAAAGAGGCCCTGAAGGGCCTGAAATCCAGCGCGGGATACCTGCGCCGGGAGCTGGGACGGAATCTCCAGCTCCGCTACACCCCGGAGATCCAGTGGGCGGCAGACGATTCCATCGCCTACGGCGCCCGGCTGCTGAAGCTGATCAACTCTCTGGAGGTGTCCCAGGATGAAGAAAATCACCAGGACTGAGGCAGCGGATTGGCTGAAAAAGCAGACCTCCGTGTGCATCCTGACCCATGTCCGTCCCGACGGGGACACCCTTGGCTCGGCGGCAGCCCTTTGCCGGGGCCTGCGGGCGCTGGGAATCGACGCCTGGGTGCTGGAAAATCCCGGCACCGGCGAAAAACAGCAATACCTGCTGCAGGGGCTTACCGCCGATGCTCCGGAGGAAAATGCGGTGCTGGTCAGCGTGGATGTGGCCTCCGCCGGGATGCTGTACCCGGAGGCGGAACCGTATCTTCCCCGGATCGCCCTGCGGATCGACCACCACGGCTCCGCCATGTCCTTTACGGATATGGAGCTGGTGGATCCGGAGGCGGCAGCCTGCGGCGAGATCGTGTGGGATCTGCTGGGGCTGATGGGGGTGACGCTGAGCAGGGAGATAGCGGTTGCCCTGTATGTGGCGGTGAGCACCGACACCGGCTGCTTCCGCTATGCCAACACCACGGCTCACAGCTATGAGACGGCGGCGGCCTGCGCTGCCACCGGGGCGGAGCTGTACCCCATTACGGAGGAACTGTTTGTCACCAACACCCTGGGAAAGCTGAAAATGCAGAGCTGGATCCTGGACCACGCGGAGTTTTTTGCCGGTGGACGGGGGGCGGTCTGCGCCATTCCCCGGGAAGTGGAGGATACGGTGAGCAAGGAGGATATGGAGAGCCTTTCCGGCCTGCTCAGGACCATTGAAGGGGTGGAAATGTCGGGAATGCTGCGGCAGAAGCCCGACGGCACCACCAAGCTGTCCGTCCGGGCGGTGCCCGGCAGGAATGCGGGGGAGGTCTGCGCCCGGTTCGGCGGCGGCGGCCATAAGGGCGCCGCAGGGGCTTCCCTTGCTCTGGATTTAGAGTCCGCCCGACGGCAGGTGAAGGACGCGATCACCCAGGCACTGGAGGACGCATGAACGGGATTGTGATTGTGGACAAGCCGGCAGGGTGGACCAGTCAGGATGTGACCGCACGGCTGCGGCGGGTGTTCGGCACCCGGCGGATCGGCCACGGCGGCACCCTGGACCCCATGGCTACCGGCGTGCTGCCGGTGTTTGTGGGCCGGGCCACCCGGGCGGTGGAGTTCTTTGAACACGCGGAAAAGACTTACGAGGCGGTGCTTCGGCTGGGGATCACCACCGACACCGAGGACATCACCGGCTCGGTGCTGACACAGCAGACGGTGCAGGTGACCGGGGAGGCGCTGGAGCAGGCTCTGGCATCCTTCCGGGGGGAGATCCTCCAGGTGCCGCCTATGTACTCCGCCCTGAAAGTGGGCGGGCAGAAGCTCTGCGACCTGGCCCGAAAGGGCGTGGAGGTGGAGCGGCAGCCCCGGCCTGTGACCATTTTTCTGCTGCATTGCCTGTCCTTTTCCGGGGACCGGGCAGTGCTGCAGGTGCGCTGCTCCAAGGGAACCTATATCCGCACCCTGTGCAAGGACATCGGCCAGGCCCTGGGCTGCGGCGGCTGCATGGAGTCCCTGCGGCGGACCTCCGCCGGGGAATACACCATCGATGAGGCGGTGCCCCTGCAGGCGCTGCTTACCACCGATTCCCCGGAAAGCTACCTGCGCCCGGTGGACACCATGTTTCGCAGCCACCCGGCGGTGACGCTGACGGCGAAGCAGACCCTGCGCTGCCGCAACGGAAATGCCTTTTCCGTGAACCTGGCAGACGGGAGCTACCGGGCCTACGGCCCCGACGGAGAGTTCCTTGCCCTGTGCCGGGCGGAAAACGGCAGCCTTTCCACCATCAAAAGCTTTTTCGAGGTTTGAAATGACAGAGAGAACAGTGATTGCCCTGGGATTTTTCGACGGCATCCACCTGGGTCACCAGGCGCTGCTGCGGGAATGCTGCGCCATGGCAGAGAAATTGGGCTGCTTGCCCGGCGTGGTAACCTTCGAGAGTCACCCGGACGGCCTGGTATTCGGCAAGACCCCCGGGCTGATCAACACCCTGGCGGACCGGGACCGGCTGCTGCGGAAATACGGCGTGGAGAAGGTATTCTCCCTGCCCTTTGACCGGGAAATGATGCAGATGCCCTGGCAGGAGTTTTATGATCTGGTGCGCAGCCGCTGCGGCGCCGCGGGACTGGTGTGCGGTGAGGACTTCACCTTCGGCAGCCGGGGAATGGGCAATGCCGTCCTGCTGCAGCAGGCGTGTGCCCGGGACGGTATCCCCTGTACGGTGGTGCCCCAGCTCCGTCTGGACGATGTGCCGGTGTCCTCCACCTTTATCCGCAGCCTGATGGAGTCCGGAGACATGGAACGGATGGACCGGTTTTTGGGACATCCCCACCTGCTGACCGGAACGGTGACCCACGGCAGGCAGTTGGGCAGGACTTTGGGCATTCCCACGGCGAACCTGCAGTATCCCGGGGAGCTGCAGAGCCTGCGCCGGGGCGTCTATGCCTGCCTGGCGGAGTTTGACGGAAAGCTGCATCCGGCGGTGACCAATGTGGGCACCCGCCCCACGGTGGACGGACAGGGAGTGACGGTGGAGCCGTGGATCCTGCAATACGACGGGGACCTGTACGGCCGGGAGATCAGCCTGTGGTTTTACCGGTTCCTGCGGCCGGAAAAGCGGTTCGACACGCTGGAGGAGCTGCAGGCGGAGATCCGGAAAAACGGGGAAGAAGTGGCAAAAATATTTGGAATATCTTGAAAAATTCCCTTTACTTTCGGGAAAACTTATGATAAGATAACAAAGCTGGTCATTCCGGCAAATGATTTTCGCCCGTTGCTCAGTTGAGGGAGAACGCCGAAGGCATTCCACTGGCCCCTACTTGGCTTCCGGGTAATCTTTTGAAAGGTGGATTTTCCCATGATCCGTAAAGAAGACAAGACCAAAGTCATTCTGGAGAACGCTACTCACGAGGGCGACACCGGTTCCCCCGAGGTCCAGATTGCCATCCTGACTGCCCGCATCAACGAGCTGACCGATCATCTGCGTGTGCACAAGCACGACAACCACTCCCGTCGCGGCCTGCTGATGATGGTTGGTAAGCGCCGCAACCTGCTGGACTACCTGGCAAAGAAGGACATCAACCGTTACCGTGCCATTATCGCAAAGCTGGGCATCCGTAAGTAAGGATTCCGAAAAGGGCGGCCTGGGGTCGCCCTTTTTCCACAAATTTCGGGAGCCTCTTTAGCAGTTGAAAGTGTGGCCGAATTCCGGCGGCAGTTTCAAGTGCTAAACCTCCCGGAAAACAAAAAAACAGGAGGTATCATCATGATTACGCACAAACAATTCCCCAATCATCGCGTGTTTGAGATGGAAATCGGCGGCCGCCCCTTCACCGTGGAAACCGGCAAGGTGGCGGAGCTGGCCGATGCCGAGTGCATCTGCCGCTACGGTGACACCGTGGTGCTCACCACCATCACCTGCTCCCCCGATCCCAAGCCCGGCATCGACTACTTCCCTCTGACCATCGAGTTTGAGGAGAGAATGTACTCCGTGGGCCGGATCCCCGGCTCCTTCAACCGCCGGGAGGGCAAGCCCTCCGAGCGGGGCATCCTGAACAGCCGGATCATTGACCGTCCCATGCGCCCCCTCTTTGACGACGAGCTGCGCAACGACGTGGTGGTGACCTGCACCGTCATGGCCAACGACTACGACAACCCTGTGGAAGTGGTGGCTTCCCTGGGCGCTTCCATCGCCATTGCCTCCTCCGACGTGCCCTGGAACGGACCTGTGGCGACCACCAATGTGGCCCATGTAGGAGGCCGGTATGTGGTGAACCCCTCCACCGACGAGCGCAATGCCGCCGACTGCTTCGTGTGCATCGCCTCCACCTTCGAGAAGGTGGTCATGATCGAGACCGAAGCCAACGAGGCACCCGAGGCCGTGGTGCTGGAGTGCATCCGCATTGCCCACGAGACCAACATGGAGATCGTGAAGTTCATCAACTCCATCGTTGCCGAGATCGGCAAGCCCAAGTTCCCGGTGGTGAAGGCCGCCGTGAACCATGAGCTGCTGGATGATCTGATGGCTTACGGCCTGGATCAGATCGAGTTTGCCCTGGACACCGACGACAAGAACATCCGGGAGGAGCGCCTCACCGCTGCCCGCCGGGATTTCGCCGAGAAGTTTGCCGAAAAGTACGAGGACTTCGACGTGAACATCGATGTCTGCCTGTACAAGATGCAGAAAAAGGTGGTCAAGAAGTGGCTGCTGGCCGGCAAGCGTGTGGACGGCCGGGGCATGGACGAGATCCGTCCCCTGTCCGCAGAGGTGGGCCTGCTGCCCAGAGTCCACGGTTCCGGCCTGTTTACCCGTGGCCAGACCCAGGTCCTCTCCATTTGCACCCTGAACAGCCTTTCCGCTGCCCAGAAGCTGGATACCATCTACCAGGAAGAGGGCAAGCGCTATATCCATCACTACAACTTCCCCAGCTTCTCCACCGGTGAAGCCCGTGCCGCCCGTTCCACCTCCCGCCGGGAGATCGGTCACGGCGCTCTGGCGGAAAAGGCGCTGCTGCCTGTGATCCCCTCCGTGGAGGAGTTCCCCTATGCCATCCGTGTGGTGTCCGAGGTGCTGTCCTCCAACGGCTCCACCTCCCAGGGCTCCATCTGCGGATCTACCCTGGCGCTGATGGATGCCGGCGTGCCCATCAAGCGGCCCGTTGCCGGTATTTCCTGCGGCCTGATCTCCGATCAGGAGACCGGGGAGTGGAGAACCTTCACCGACATTCAGGGCGTGGAGGACTTCCACGGTGAGATGGACTTCAAGGTGGCCGGTACCACCGAAGGTGTCACTGCCATCCAGATGGACCTGAAGAACAAGGGCCTGACCATGGAGATCATCGCCGACGCCCTGGAACGCTGCCGCAAGGCCCGGCTGGAGATCCTCAACGAGATCATGCTTCCCTGCATCCCCGAGCCTCGTGCGGAAGTCTCCGAGTACGCACCCAAGATGCTCTCTCTGAAGATCCCCGTGGACAAGATCCGGGAGGTCATCGGCTCCGGCGGAAAGACCATCCAGAAGATCTGCGCCGATACCGGCGCCAAGGTGGACATCGACGATGACGGCTCCGTGTTCATCTCCGCTGTGGACAGCGCTGCTGCTTACGCCGCCAAGAAGATGGTGGACGACATCTGCTTCGTTCCCGAGGTCGGCAAGCTGTACTACGGCAAGGTGGTCCGCATCCTGCCCATCGGTGCCTTTGTG
>JAQXVF010000012.1 GCA_029224785.1 Bacillota bacterium | reverse complement strand
TACGAAGCTACTAACGGAGCAACACAAGAAACATCCCTCGCACGGCTACCATATGCTTGCAAAAGCAGTATTTGAGGCTACCGGATGGGTATTTTCGCATAATTTGGCACACAAATGCTGTAAACAGGCCGGCATTCGTTCCAAAGCGAGGAAATACACCTATAAGAAGCCAGGAGAAGAACATGTGGAGTTTCCGAATGAAGTCAAAGGAAACTGGAATGCAACCCGTCCTATTGAAATCGTTGTATCCGACATGACGATATTCAAGAACAATGGACGGAATTGGGAATGGACACTTCTTGTCGATACATTCAACAATGAGATCCTTGCGCACCAAGCAACGCCGATCCAGGGTAGCACAAAACCGTATTACCATTGTCTGGAGCAGCTCAAGCTGCTTGCAGGCAAGAAAAATGAGGAGCAGACACCCCAGGTTATCTTGCACACCGACCAGGGTTCCGTCTACTCCTCACAAGCCTTCCGACAGGCTCACGAACATTATAACATACTTCGTTCCATGTCGAAAGTAGGAACTCCTACAGATAATGCAATAATTGAAGCCATTAACGGCTGGATAAAGGAAGAATTGTTCCTTGACTTCGGTCTGGCGACCGCTAAGGACGTCCCAAAGCTTCTTGACGAGTATGTTCATTACTATAATTACGAGCGACCTGCGGCCGCTTTGGGCTATAAAAGCCCAGTTCAGTACAAGACCGAACTGGGCTTCTAAAACTATGGTGTTTTTCAGTGTCTACTTTTCCTTGACAAATGCACGGGCTGGTGGTTTTCTATAACAAAAAGAGGAGGGCGGAAACTCGCCCTCCGTATTTTGCAGTTTACCGTTGGGATTGGAGCCGCTCCCGGTTCAGCCGGTCTGCCTTGCAGAACAGAATAAAGCCGATGGCAAAGATGATGACCAGGGATCCTACCGCCAGATTCTCGTTCTGAAGCCGGATCCCGAAGATCACGGGGTGGATGCCCGCCGTGGCCTGGCTCACCGCAGAAATCAGCATCAATCCCAGGAAGGAAGCACCCTTGCCGCAGATGTCCAGCAGACCGTAGTATTCGCCGCTGTGTTCCGCGGGGATGATTTTTCCCAGGTAAGACCGGCTCAGGGCCTGAATGCCGCCCTGGAACATTCCCACCAGCACCGCCAGCGTCCAGAACTGCCACTGGGCGGTCATGAACATGGCAAAGCAGGTAATGCCGGTGTAGCAGAGGATGCAGACCTTAATCAGCAGCGCCGTATCGAATCTGGCTGCCAGCCGTCCGAACAGGATGGAGAAGGGGAACGCCACGAACTGGGTCAGCAGCAGCGCCAGCAGAAGCCCCGTGGTATCCAGCCCCAGGGCGGTGCCGTAAGCGGTGGCCATGTCAATGATGGTATAAACGCCGTCGATAAAGAAGAAGAACGACAGCATGTACACAAAGATGTGCTTCTGTTTCTTCACCTTCTGGAAGGTCCGGGCAAGAGACCGGAAGGAGTCCCGCACAGGCTGGGCAGTCCGCTCCACATAAGCCGTCTGCCGGTACCGCTTCAGCAGGGGTACCGTGCACAGAGTCCACCAGAGTGCGGTGATCAGGAAGGCGATGATCATGGCCGTCCCCTGGGACAGGCCGATCTTTCCGGAAAACAGCACCAGCACCAGACACACGATGAAGGGAATGACGGATCCGATATAACCGAATGCATAGCCCATGGCGGAGACGGTGTCCATCCGTTCTCCGGTGGTGATCTCCGGAAGCATGGCATCATAAAACACCAGGGAGGAATTGAAGCCCACCTTGGCCAGGATAAAGATTCCCAGAAACACCAGCCAGGACCAGGCAAATCCCAGCGCCGCACAGCCCAGAATACCTACCAGACAGCACAGGACGAAAATGGGCTTTTTGAAGCCCTTCCGGTCTGCCAGCGTACCGCAGATCGGCCCGATCAGGGCCACCAGCAGGGTGGCGATGGAGCCTGCATACCCCCAATAGGATAGATACAGGTCCTCGGAGACCCCGGCATCAGACGCCAAAGACTGGAAGAAAATGGGAACCAGGGTGGATACCATCAGGACAAAAGCGGAATTGCCCACATCGTACAGGATCCAGCTTTTTTCCAAAGGAGTTGTTTTGAACCTCGTTTTCATGTTTTCTTTCTCTCTTTACCCAAAAATCAAATCAAAGGATCCCCCCAGGGGAGTATTGTGCTCCAGGCATTCCATGAGCTGGGATGCCATCTCCGGGAATCGCTCCGCAGCCAGGCGGTACTGCTCCATCAGAAGCAGATCCCGTTCCCTGCTGCCGGCATCCGGCGCATCCGGGATCAGCATATCCGCCACTCCGGCAGCCTCCATCCCCTTCCGGAGAAGCCACCGCTTCCTTTTGCCGGGAATCCCCAGAGCCTTGGTGCAAAGGCGCATATTCCGCAGGCTGACCCGGATATCCCGGGCATCCACATAGGGATAAAACCGGCAGATCGTGTCCACGTCCTCCTTCGTCAGCTCCATATGCCGGCTCAGATCCTGCTCCTGCGGCGGAGTTTTTCCGTCCTTCTCCAGCAGAAACCGTTCAAACTCCGACTCTGCTCCGCAATGGGACACCGTCTTTTCCGCATCCCACCGACGGATCAGCGGATGACACAGGGAATCCAGCGCGAAATGTGTCAGCACACCGAACAGGTAGGCATTCCCCCCTTCACTGGGCCGAAGCTTCAGGTTCCTGGCCGCCTGGGCAAAAAACCGGCTTCCCTGCTGCCTGTGAAGGCGATATCCCCGCTCCGCGGTGGACGTTCTGGAAAAGGGATTGTGGTAAAAGAACAGATCCGGACCGTGGGATCCCGTATCGTAGAGCCGGCGGAACCGGTGAACGGTTTGCTGCACGGTTTCCGGAAGGCTGGGGATCATTTCGGAAGCAAACCGATAGTGCGCGTAGGTGGAGGGCATTGCGAAAGCTCCTTTCCTTTGTTATCTTTTTGATTATAGCGTATGATCCGGAAAAATTCCATCTCTTTTTTTGAGTTTCTTCCGTACGGATTTTTCCTTCCGTTGCAATCTCCGGAGGAATGTGGTACGCTATGGGAAAAGGAGGAATTCCCGTGAAAAAACTCTATTATGACGACAGTCACCTCACAAGCTTTTCCTCCGGGGTGGTGTCCTGTGAAGAAGCCCCCGGCGGCTATGACATTGTACTGGAACAGACGGCGTTCTACCCGGAAGGCGGCGGTCAGGCATCCGACACCGGCACCCTGGGCACCGTCCGGGTCCTTCATGTCCGGGAGGAAGGGGAGACCGTAGTCCACCTGTGCGACGGCCCCCTGACTCCGGGGCAGACCGTTACCGGCACCGTAGACTGGCAGCGCCGGTTTGACCTGATGCAGCAGCACTCCGGAGAGCACATCGTCTCCGGCATCATCCACCGGATGTTCTCCCTGCACAACGTGGGTTTCCACATGGGCAGCGGCGAAACCACCATCGATTTTGACGGGGAGATCCCCCCGGAGGCCATTCCGGAGATCGAGTATCAGGCAAATCAGGCCATATGGGAGAATCTGCCGGTCCTATGCACCGTCCCTGCCCCGGAGGAGCTGGAAAAAGCCGTCTACCGTACCAAGCGGCAGCTCCCCTACCCGGTTCGTCTGGTGGAGGTGCCGGGCTACGACCGCTGTGCCTGCTGCGGAGTTCATGTGAAATACACCGGAGAAATCGGCCTCATCAAAATCCTGTCCGCCGTCCGCTTCCGCAAGGGCACCCGAATGCAGATGGTCTGCGGGAAACGGGCCTTTCTGCTGCTGCAGAGGGTCTTTGAGGAAAACCGACAGGTCTCTCAGGCATTTTCCGCCAAGCTTCTGGAGACCGGACGGGCTGCAGAAAAGATGAACGCCCAACTCGCCGCCGAGAGATTCCGCAGCACCGGTATTCTCCGGCAGCTTTTCGACCGCATCGCCCAGGACTTCCGGGATAAGGGCAACTGCCTCTGCCTCCGGGAGGGTCTCTCCCCGGCAGAGGTCCGGGAGCTGGCAGACCGGATGGCCGACACCTGCGGCGGCATTGCCGCCGTGGTCAGTCCCCGTCCCGAGGGCAGCCCCGTATGCCTCATCAGTCGGGCGGAGGACGTCCGCCCCCTGGGAAAGGCACTGTGCCAGGCCCTGTCTGCCCACGGCGGCGGCAAGCAGGAGTCGTTTCAGGGCAGCATCAACGCCTCCGTTTCCGATATAAATAAATTTTTCGTTGAAAAGATGAATTTCTATCGATAAAACCATATTATTTTATGGAAATAGTCTCTTTACAACAGCGGCTCGATATTGTATAATTTGGGTTGTATGGGGTTCTTTTTCCCCATAACCCATGTCCCAAACTGTTGTATACAGTATATTTTTATTTGGAGGAAATCACTATGTCTGTCAAAGTTGCTATCAATGGCTTTGGTCGTATCGGCCGTCTGGCTTTCCGTCAGATGTTCGGTGCAGAGGGCTATGAGGTTGTTGCCATCAACGACCTGACCTCTCCCAAGATGCTGGCTCACCTGCTGAAGTACGATTCCACCCAGGGCAACTACGTTGCTCAGGGCCACACCGTCGAGGCCGGCGAGGACAACATCGTTGTCGACGGCAAGAAGATCACCATCTACGCCAAGGCCAACGCTGCCGAGCTGCCCTGGGGCGAGCTGGATGTGGACGTCGTGCTGGAGTGCACCGGCTTCTACACTTCCAAGGCGAAGGCTCAGGCTCACATCGACGCCGGCGCCAAGAAGGTCGTCATCTCTGCTCCCGCAGGCAACGATCTGCCCACCATCGTTTACAACGTCAACCACGAGACCCTGACCAAGGAAGACAACATCATCTCCGCTGCTTCCTGCACCACCAACTGCCTGGCTCCCATGGCCAAGGCTCTGAACGACCTGGCTCCCATCAAGTCCGGCATTATGTGCACCATCCACGCTTACACCGGCGACCAGATGATCCTGGACGGTCCCCAGCGTAAGGGCGACCTGCGCCGCTCCCGTGCCGGTGCCGTGAACATCGTTCCCAACTCCACCGGTGCTGCCAAGGCCATCGGCCTGGTCATCCCTGAGCTGAACGGCAAGCTGATCGGCGCTGCACAGCGCGTTCCCACCCCCACCGGCTCCACCACCATGCTGAACGCCGTTGTGGAAGGCAATGTGACCGTTGACCAGATCAACGCCGCCATGAAGGCTGCCGCTACCGAGTCCTTCGGCTACAACACCGACGAGATCGTCTCTTCCGACGTGATCGGCATGCGTTACGGCTCCCTGTTTGATGCCACTCAGACCATGGTCATGGATCTGGGCAACGGCTGCACTCAGGTTCAGGTTGTTTCCTGGTACGACAACGAGAACTCCTACACCAGCCAGATGGTTCGTACCATCAAGTACTTCTCCACTCTGCTGTAATTTCCCCCGAACCGTTTTTCCCCGCCTTCCATCCGGAAGGCGGGGTTCTTTTTTCCGAGTATTTGCAGACGAGCATTTTATCATGAGGTATCCCGCCCCCAAAGGGCGGGGTATCAGGTTTCCATTGCCGCCATCTGCTGCGCCACGCTGGCCTCACAGCTTCGCATAGCCTCCAGGGTGCGCTCCAGCAGGGTGTCCAGCTCCCACCCCAGGCGCTCCGCCCCCTGGGCTATCACCTCCCGGGAGCAGCCGGCGGCAAACTTCTTATCCTTAAACTTCTTTTTCAGGCTTTTCAGCTCCATGTCCATGACACTTTTGGAGGGGCGCATCAGGGCCGCGGACCAGATCAGTCCGGTCAGCTCGTCTGCGGCAAAGAGCACCTTCTCCATTTCCAGCACCGGCTCCACATCGCAGCACAGTCCGTATCCATGGGAGCAGATGGCATGGATCATATCCTCTCCCACGCCGCCGGCCCGAAGCAGCTCCGGTGCCTTCTGACAATGCTGCTGGGGATACTGTTCAAAGTCGATGTCGTGAAGCAGGCCCACCGTGGCCCAGAAGTCCTTCTCCTCTCCGTAGCCCAGAGTCTCGGCAAAATAGGCCATTACCCCCTCTACCGTCAGCGCGTGCTGAAGGTGGAAGGGTTCTTTGTTATATTGTTTCAGAAGGGCAAGGGCCGCTTCCCGGGGAATCGCACTGGTCATAGGATCTCCTCCTGTCGTTTTTCGCCATTATACCACCGATGCACAGTTCCCGTCAACCGGTTATCCGCTCTTTCTTATTATGTAAACCGAAGCAACATAAAATACCCACTCCGGCATCGCCGGAGCGGGCAGGAATCCTTACAGATAGCTGAACAGGTCGCCGGCGGCAACGAAGGTGATCTTCATTTCCTCCCCCACAACCGGCTGCAGCCACTCGTGGGCAAGGCGCATTCCCGCCTCTTCCTGAACGAAGTGACCGGGGATGATCATACCCTTGTTGTGTCCCAGCACGGCTGCATCATAATAGTACAGCGGAGCGGTCCAGTCCACGGTCTCGCCGGGGATCACCACATCGTATGCCCAGGAGGCCGCCACCTGGTCGTTGTTGCTCCAGTTGGAGTGGGCGCCGGGCAGCAGATGGCCGCAGAAGCCCACGGTGGAAACCTTTGCGTCGGGATTGCCGATGTAACGGATGTGATCCAGGTGCATCGCCTTTTTGACGTGCATGGTCAGCTCTCCCAGAGTGGTCTCCGGCAGCCGGACCATCCAGCCCTTGGCATCGGGCACCAGATACTCCGTCCAGCCCAACTGCTTCATCAGGTAGGTGAAAATGCCGTCGGGGCGGTGGGCGTGCATATGGTCGTGATCCCGGAACACCACAATGCCGTTATCCCGCAGCAGCTTCAGCTTCTCCTCATAGACGGGGTTGCCCTCCAGCCAGCCGCAGGTATCGTCATAGCCGCTGTAGAAGGTCGGCTCGTGGACGAAAATGAAATTGGCACCGATTTCTATGGCCTTGTGGATAATGGGCACCGTAGGTGCAATGGAAACCAGGATTCCGGTGCATTCCACATCCGGGTCACCGCCCACCATCACGTCACAGGTTCTGGCATCCCCCAGATCGGGATGATAAGCAAGGATCTTGTTGACAACATCGCGAATGGTCATGGTCATTTCCTCCGTTTTTCATGATTCTTCCCGTATTGTAGCAGAGCAGATTGGGGACACGCTACCTATTTTGTATCTTTCCTTTTTGAAAAAAAACGGAATTCCGGCTTGGCATTGAGCCTGGGATGGGGTATAATACAGAAAACGACACAGGAGGATCCTCTTATGGAACCGAAAAAACTGCTGGAAATCCTATCCGTTGCGGAGCGCCTGAAGGACGCCACCCGGCACTGTGACACTTCTCATGGCCGCCGGGAAAGCGTTGCCGAGCACTCCTGGCGAACCACCCTGATGGCCTATCTGGTCCACGATGCCTTTCCGGATGCGGATTTATGTAAACTAATGAAAATGTGCCTGATCCACGATCTGGGTGAGGCCTTCACCGGGGACATCCCCACCTTTGAAAAGACCGAAAGGGACGAAAAAAAGGAAGCCTCTCTGCTGGCCCATTGGGTAGCCTCCCTGCCGGCGCCCTATGGGGAGGAGATGGCTGCCCTGTACGCCGAGATGGATGCCCTGCAGACTACGGAGGCCAGGATCTACAAGGCTCTGGACAATCTGGAAGCGCTGATCCAGCACAACGAATCGGATCTGTCCTCCTGGCTGCCTCTGGAGTATGACCTGCAGATGACCTACGGCAATGACAAGGTTGCCTTTTCCCCGTATCTGACCGCCCTGCGGGAGCAGGTCCGTCAGGACAGCAAGGACAAAATCGCCGCAGGAACCCGGAAAACCCAATGATAAGGAAATCCGCCGAAGCGCTTGCTTCGGCGGATTGTTTACAGATCCAGCGCTTCGAATCTGACCTCTGAACGATGGCAGGAGAAGACCGTCACCCCGGCGTATCCAATCAGACCCACCAGAAGCAGCCCCCACTGGGCAGGGGATCCTCCGGAGATCCGATTCAAGCTCTCCAGACCGGGTACATGAATCAGGGCCTCTGCCGCAGCCACAATGACGAAGGCCGTTACGGCGAACCCCAAAAACGGCGCTCCCAGCCGATAGGCATTTTTGAAAAAGCCCCCTAAAAAGATCCCGTTGAAGGCGGAATCGATCAGCAGCAGGCAGCCCAGATAGGCCGGCGTGGCTGCCAGCATCGGATTATTTATGTAAACTTCCGCACAACTCAGCACGGTCATCCGCAAAGCCGTCAAAACTGCCGACAGCACCCAACCGGTTCCCTGGATGAGGCAGACGAAGGCATACTTGGCGCGGACCACATCCCTCTTTCTGCAGGGCAGCAGGGCGGTGTACAGCACATCGTTGGCCTCTCTGCCAAACTGAAAGCTGTAGAAGATACCCAGACACAGGAAAAACCCGGAGATCAGAATGGGATACCCGGGAATCATGGTCATGGCCGCAAAGGCAAGGAACCAGTAACTCAGCGGCGATGCCGACAGAGTCATTTCTTTTTTCAAAAGCTTTTTCACAGCGCCACCCCCTTTTCCAGATGGACAATGATGGTTTCCAGATCCGCGGTTCGGAGTTCCCGGTCCGGGAAGGCCTCCGCGTCCTTCCGGGAGATCAGCAGCGTACCCCCGCTCTTTTCCCGGCATCGACCAAGCACCAGAGCCTGCTGCTCCGCGGTCAGCGCCGGCGAATCCTCCACAATCCGGTAGGCATCCCGGAATTCCTCCGCCGGCATGGAGGCTGCCAGCCTGCCGTCCCGGATATAGGTAATGGCATCCGCGCATTTTTCCAGATCCTGGGTAATGTGCGTGGAGAACAGAATGGCCACCCCCTGCTCTGCAGTATCCAGAAAGATCTCCAGCAGTTCCTCACGGGACACCGGATCCAGGCCACTGGTGGGTTCGTCCAGGATCAGCAGCTCCGCATGATGAGACAGAGCCAGCGCCAAATGGAATTTCACCTTCATGCCTTCGGACAGGTCAATCAGCCGCTTATCCTCGTCCAGGGAAAAGCGTGCCAGATAATTTCGGTAAACTTCCTCGTCCCAGTTTCCATAAAACTCTCTCGTCATGGCTGCCACGTCCCGGATCTTCTTCCGGGGATAGTAGCTGGTGCCCCCGGCTGCGTATCCCAACCGCTGCTTGATCTCCGACTCGTGCTGCAGGAAATCCAGCCCAAAGAACCGGATCTCCCCTCCGTCCGGATGCACCAGATTGAGGATGGATTTCAGCGTCGTGGTCTTTCCGGCTCCGTTTCTGCCGATAAAACCCATGATCTCCCCCTGTTTCACCTGAAAAGACACGTCCTTCAGGCAAAACTTCGGGTACCGCTTCTTCAGATTTCGCAATTCCAAAACCGTTTCCATACGGATCCTCCCGTTCTATTGATCTGTGAGCCTTTGAAGGCCAAGAAAAACATCCGACAGGATGCCGCTGATGGTCTTCTCGTCCAGTTCCAGGTACGCCGTAGCCGCCATGGATGCAATGCCATGAACCACCACCCACATCTCCAGGTGCCGCTTTTCTGCCTCCTGACGGGTCAGCCCCAGGTTCTTCTGCAGCAGCAGGAGCTGGGGTTCCGCATCCGGAGGGCCAATCTGCTCTCCGGTTCGGTCCCGCATGAACAGCCAGCGAAACAGATTCCGCTCCTGCCGGGCGAAACGGATGTACGCCATGCCGCTGGCTTTGTACGGAAGCTCCGAGGAAGCCATCTCCCTTTCAATAAATGTCTCGTAAAACCCGTACGCCTCCTTCAGCACCTGGTACTGCAGTTCTTTCATACTACGGTACCGGCTGAAGATGGGCTGGGTGGAGCACTTCAGCTCCCGGGCCAGAGTCCGGGCGTTCAGGGCCTCCACCCCCTCCCTGCGGACGATGGCCAGACCGGCGGCGAGAATCTCTTCATTGGAGACTTTTGTCTTGGGTGCCATAGGCTCTCCTCCATAAATAACGTTAGTTATATATCGTTTGTTATTATACTCCCCCATCCCGCCTTTGTCAAGAAAAAATCCCTGCCTCTTACGAGGCAGGGACGGAAAACGGGATCAATATTTGTACAGCTCCAGGTTCTTTTCCACCAGGAATTTGGTCTTTCCGGAGAAGGGTGCGTTGTCCGAGTAGACCTCGTCCTTGAAGTACATGGTGCAGGGATCCTCCAGGGTGAAGGGTCTCCACTCCGGCATGGGAGTGCCGTCGGCATCCAGGCCGTTGGGATCGCCGGTCTTGGCGAAGTTTGCCCAGTAGTTGCACATCTTTCTGGCAATGTCGTAGTGGTGGCCGTCGAAGGGGCGCCAGCACTTCATCAGGGTCTCAAACTCGAACCACAGGTCGGAGGAGTGGAATGCGCCGGCATCGTCACCGGGGATGGTGGGTCCGAATACATAGTAGTAGTATTTCCGGCCATGGGATGCCATGACGGTGGCGGACATCTTGGCGTTGATGTCAAAGCCGCAGATGGAGGCTTCCTTTTTCAGAGCCTCGGGATCGTCGCCAACAGCTTCCTTGCAGGCTGCAAGATACGCTTCCGCATCCTTGGGATCGTCAAACAGGCCCTTGACCCACTCTTCCACATCGCCGGTGGGCTTTGCCATGAACTCGTTGGTGGTGTTGCCGAACATCATCACAATGTCGTTGATCTGATCATCCAGAACCCGGTTGTAGGACTGGTCCAGAATGAACTTGTTGTCGATGGTAGCGGTGCAGCCGTTCAAGCCCTGGAAGGTCTCGATGTACTTGTCCTCAATGAACTGAGCAGGCAGTTTCCGGGCTTCTGCGATGGAGTTGCACCCCAGCACATCCCGGACGAATTTCAGGCCTTTCTCCTCGGCTTCCTTCAGGGTGATGGCGCTGGGAAGGAGCAGATTGGGCTTCAGGCACTTGACGCCGCCGGCGGATTCCGCAATGGCCTTCTGGAACAGACCCTTGGTCTGGGGGGAGGTGCAGTGGTACAGGGTGCTGCCGCCGCCGGCAGACTGACCGAAGATGGTGATGTTCTCCGGATCGCCGCCGAAGTTGGCAATGTTCCGTTTGACCCACTCAATGCCGGCCTTCTGGTCCAGCAGGCCGAAGTTGGCAGGAGCATCGGGGTTTTCGGCCGTCAGATCGGGATGGCACAGGAAGCCGAACACGTTGACACGGTAGGCAATGGTCACCAGGATCACGCCCCGGCGGTTAAAGCTCTCGCCGTCGAACTCCATCTCATGGCAGTAGCCCTCCTGCAGACCGCCGCCGAAAATCCACACCATAACCGGCATTTTTTCCTTGCCGGTCATCATGGGAGTCCAGATGTTCAGGCACAGGCTGCCGTCCTCGCTCATGGGGATCTCCGGCTCGCAATGCCACTCCTTGGAGTAGAAGGCATTGGGATCCTTGCCGGGAACCTTCTGCATGGTGATAGGGGCGAATTCGTAGCACTTACGGATGCCCTCCCAGGGCTTGGGGGGCTGGGGAGGACGCCAGCGGTTCTCTCCGGAGGTGTCATCAGCAAACGGAATGCCTCTGAACACGGTGGTACGCACGTCAGCGCCGGGCAGGCCCTGAACCATGCCGCTTTCGGTGTTGGTAATTCTAAGCATTGTAATCTCTCCTTTTCAGGTTTTGGATTGGGTCTTACTGCTTCAGTTCTTTCAGGTTCACATCCAGCAGGAATGCATCCATTTCGCTGGTTTCGCTTTTATTCATTTGGATGGTGTCAAAAAACTCCATGGAATAGGGTGTATCGGTGGTGTATCCGGTCCAGACCGGCATGGGCGTGCCGTCCTTGTCCGGGCCGTTGGGGTCGCCGGTTTTTGCAAAGTTGGTCCAGTAGTTGCACATCTTCCGGGACAGGTCAAAGTGGTGGCCGTCAAAGGGACGCCAGCACTTCATCAGAGTCTCGAACTCAAACCACAGGTCAGAGGAGTGGAAGGGGCCGGCGTCGTCCCCGGGGATGGTGGGTCCGAACACATAGGAGTAGAGCTTTCTTCCCTGCTCCGCGCAGACATGGCACATCAATCTGTTGCCCAGCTCCATCTGTCCCACCGTCACCGCCTTGTCCATAGGCTTGCCGGTGCGCCGGGCGATGTCCAGGAACTTCTCCGCGTAGGGTCCCATCTTCTCCCTGGCGAACGCCTCGGGATCCTGTCCGGCTTCCGGGGCGATCTGGAACTCAATGCTGGTATTGCCGATCATAAAGTCCACATCGTGCAGCTCGTTGGCCAGGATCGTCTCATTGAGGGTCTTGGTCAGGTACTTGCCGTCCACCACGGCGCCCCAGAAATAGTTGCCCTCGATGAACTTATCCTCGATGAACCGGGCATCCAGCGCCCGGGCCTCCGCCAGCGTGGAGATTCCCAGTTTTTGGAAGAAGGCGATACCGTCCTGCTCCGCTTCCTCCAGAGACCGGACGCTCATCCCCCGGCACAGGGGATACAGGGGATCCATGCCGCCGATGGACTGAATGATGGCCTTCTGGAACAGGCCCTCGGTCTTGGGAGAGCACATCTGTGCCACCACGCTGAAGGCGCCGGCAGACTGGCCGAAGATGGTGATGTTCTCCGGGTCGCCGCCGAAATTGGCAATGTTCCGCTTCACCCACTCCAGACCGGCCTTCTGATCCTGGAACGCAAGATTGGCAGGAGCCTCCGGATTCTCCGCAGTGATCTCCGGGTGACACAGCAGTCCGAACACGTTGACCCGGTATCCGATGGTCACCAGCACCACACCCCGGGAAGCCATGCGCTCGCCGTCAAACTCCATCTCGTGGGCATAGCCCTCCTGCAGGCCGCCGCCGAAGATCCACACCATGACGGGCAGCTTTTCATCCGTGGTCTTGGCAGGGGTCCAGATGTTCACCCGCAGTCCGTCCTCGCTCATGGGGATCCGGGAATCCACGTGCCATTCTTTGGAATAGAAGGCATCGGGGTCCTTGCCGGGGGTTTTCTGCATGGAAATGGGGCCGAACTCATAGCATTCCCGGACGCCTTCCCATTTCTCGGCAGGCTGGGGAGGACGCCAGCGGTTTTCTCCGGCGGTATCCGCCGCGTAGGGAATGCCCTTGTACACCGTGATCCGGGCATCGGTTCCGGGGAAGCCCTTTACCAGGCCGCCCTCTGTTTTGGTTGTTCTTAGCATGGCTGCTTCACCTCACAATAGTTCTTTCAGGTTGATGTCATGCAGGTACTGCATTCTGGGATCCAGAGGTCCCTTTCTCTGCCGGATCTCGTCAAAGAACTCCATACGGGCAGGGGTCTGGGTGTAGGGTTCCCAAAGGGGCATGGGGGTGCCGTCGGCATCGTTGCCGTTGGGATCGCCGGTCTTGGCGAAGTTTGTCCAGTAGTTGCACATCTTCCGGGCCAGATCGTAGTGGTGGCCGTCGAAGGGACGCCAGCACTTCATCAGGGTCTCAAACTCAAACCAC
>JAQXVF010000011.1 GCA_029224785.1 Bacillota bacterium | reverse complement strand
CGTGGATATGATCCGGCATGATCACATATTTATCCACCGACAGATGGTCATAAAATGTATTCATCTGCCGGATGTATTTGTCAGCGATTTTTCCATAGGACAATAATTCCGGGCATTGGGCTTGCGGACACCCGGGGACGGGTGTCCCTACGATCTTTGCCAATATTCTCTGCCTGTTTTGGGTACAGATGGTGACGAAATACGCACCATTCTGGCTGTAATCAAATCCCCTGATGCGGTTGGGGTTTCTTTTGGGCAATTCCACAGAATCCCTCCCTCGTAGGGACACCCCTCCCGGGGTGTCCGTTTCCATCGTAGGGACACCCCGGGAGGGGTGTCCGTTTCCGTCGTAGGGACACCCCTCCCGGGGTGTCTTTTTCTGTCGTAGGGACGCCCCTCCCGGGGTGTCCGTTTCTGTTAGTATATCATACCAAAAGGAAAGAAAAAAGTGTAGTTTCCTAAATTCTATTGAATTTTCGGGACATGTGTGATAGTATATTCTTGCGACGCAATTCAATATGGAAAAGTCACAGGGAATGTGTTTTTACTTTGGTAAAAACGCATTCTCCGCTTTGCGTTCCCTGTGGGTTCCGAAGAATTGCGTCGCGGCAATGGGGCTATGCGTTTTTCGTGCGTAGCTTCGGCTACGCACTTTTTAATTATACAAAAAGAGAGGTTGCTGTCATGAGCGGAAAATTGATTGTCCACGGCTTTAATGTCAACTTAGCATTCGGCGGAAAGCCTGTTAAAATTATAATTGATGGCAAGGAAGCCGGTAGTGTATCAAAATTTGAAACAACGATTATAGACATTGAAAAGGATTGTTCTCTCAAAGTTAAATATGGATTGAATACATCTAAGCCCACTTCTATTGCAAATGGTATGTTGACTGAAGTGCAAATAGTAGCAGCAACTGACCGTTTGAGAGCTGATATTCTTCGATGCGAACCTTATAAGGGTGCGGCAGAGGCAGATGAAAAGCTTATGTCCGAAATTAGAAATACTTTGACTGCTTGTAAGAGCGGAATACTTTCATTGGGAGTAGCTGTAGAAAAGTTTTGTGAATTGCAACAAGGGATTGTCGAATGGACAATTGCTATCGAAGAAGAAATTAATTCAATTAACGAAGAATTTAATGTAATTGCTGAGAAAGAAGATGCTCGTGCTCAAAAAGAACTTGCAGCAATTAAAGAAGCAAGTGAACATCGTATGCGTTGTAATGTATGTGGACATATTTTCTGCTATACCGATGAAGATGTGAAGAAAAATGCAACCAACGCAACTATGGGAGCAATATCTGCCATCGGTGGCCTTGCGTCTGCATTGGGTGGAGGAACGATTTTCCACACACATCATCTTTCTGGACAAGCTGACCGCTATTCCGATAAAGTAGTTGATTATAACCGCTGCCCTGCTTGTAATTCAACCAACATTACAGAAATGAAGAAAGGCGAAGTGGCACAGCCGCAGAGTAATACAACCGCTCCTGCCGTTTCTCCTGTTGAAGAAATTAAAAAATACAAAGAACTGCTTGATATGGGCATTATCACCCAAGAGGAGTTCGACACAAAGAAAAAGCAGTTACTGGGGCTGTAATTGATAAACAGGGAGCCAATTGTGGCTCCCTGTCTTTTTATGCTTCCAAAAGTCCAATGTATTTATATGCCGTGGTTCTGCTGATGTGGCAGACCCTTGCCAACTCGCTGACATTCAACTGCTTGCTCTTATAGGCGGGATAATGGCGAAGGAAGGAGGCTGGGATGTCCTCTTTGCCCACCTGCGGACGCCCGATCTGTCGCCCTTTTGCCCTCGCATTTTCCATTCCAGCCCACACACGGGAGCGTATCATAGTCAATTGACTGAACACACCCGTCATCAGCGAGCAGCCCGTATACTTAAACAGCCGGGTTTCCGTCAACGAAAAGGGTGTCACCGCAGCCAGCTATATTCAATTAGGCTTTAGCGCAGACAGTGCCATGCCGCCGGATGAGATCATCGATTTTATTCTTAACCGGCCCTTCCTGTTCGCCATTACAAAGGACGGCATTCCTTTGTTTGAAGGCGTTGTCAATCAACCGTGATGTTCATCGTCTCCCGACCCGGGAGACGATGTTTTTCTTTCCCATGATGGTTGTCAAAGCGCCGGTTTTCTGCTATAATGAGGGAAAATGTGCCGTGGAGGTGGCTTATGGACGACGAAAAAATCAAAAACCAAATCGGCAACAACATTGCGGCCTATCGGAAGGAAAAAGGCTGGACCCAGGCCGGACTTGCCGAGCGCATCAATTACTCCGACAAAGCCGTTTCCAAATGGGAACGGGGGGAATCCATTCCCGATGTGTTGACGCTGATGCTTCTGGCGGACACATTTGGCGTGACCCTCAATGATCTGGTTGACTCCAGCGCAGAGGCACCTGCCCCGAAGCCCGCCGTCCGTGCCGACCGCAGAATCATCCTGCGCCTGTGTGATGTACTGGTGTGGTTTGTGGCACTTCTGGCCTTTGTTGCCCTGCGCTCCTTCTCCATGCCCTACAGTTGGGCGCCCTTTGTCTATGCGATTCCAGTTTATGCCATTGTGGAGCTGAGCATCCGCTCTGCCTGGAAGGATTACCGTCGAAACCGGCTGATGATCTCCCTCATCGTATGGGGAGCCCTTGCCAGCCTCTTTGTTTCTCTGAGGATCCTTTTTGACACCTCCTACTGGCTGTTGTATCTGTTGGGTATCCCCGGACAGATCGCCATTTTCCTTTGGTTCCGTATGTATCGCCCCACCCAGGAGGAGAATCATGCAGAAGAATGAGCTTCGCGCCATAATCCGCGCAAAAAAAAGAGCCATGACTCCGGAGCAGATCCAGCTCGCCAGCCACGATCTGGCAAATCAGCTTTTTGACACGGAGCTGTACAAAAATGCCCGGAGCCTGTACGCCTACCTTTCCTACAATCAGGAGGTACGCACAAACGAAATCATTCTCCGCGCCCTTTCAGACGGCAAAACCGTAGCTGTTCCCAAGGTCTACGGTGAGGAAATGCGTTTTCTGATCCTGACAGATCTTACTCAGGTGGCAAAGGGCTATTCGGGCATTCCTGAACCGGTTTATGACCAGCCGGTAGCCTGCGATCCCTCGGCACTGGTGCTGATGCCCGGCCTGGCCTTTGATCGTCAGGGGCACCGGGTAGGCTACGGCGGCGGCTTCTATGACCGTTTCCTGGCACAGGAGCCGGGACACCCCACCGTTGCCCTTTGTTACGGTTTTCAGATGCAGGAGCACCTGGAGACCGAAGAATTTGACATACCTGCAGATCTTGTGCTGTGGGCCGATATTGGAGAGACATAAAATGAAACCATTTGCCATGCTGATCGTCGCCGCCATTACCTTTGGACTTTGTTTCCTTCTGGATAAGGGTTTTTTGTCCCTGTTCCGTAACCAGGCCCAACACCGAAGCGGCACCTCCGTTCGCTATCACAAGCGTTATGCGGTTTTCGGAATTATTCTGTCTGCCGTGGGCCTGATGGCCTTTGTTCTTGGCTTGGAGGGCGATCTGTTCTTTTTGATCGGAGGAATCCTGGTTCTTCTGGTAGGCGCCTTTCTGATTCTGCTGTATATGTGCTTCGGCATATTCTATGACCAGGACAGCTTTCTCGTCCTTTCCTTTGGGAAAAAACAGACGCTGTATTTCTACAGGGATATTACCTCCCAGCAGCTTTTCAACGCATCCGGCAATATCGTCATTGAGCTGTACCTGAAGGACGGACGCTCCGTCAGCCTTCAGACTGCGATGGACGGCGTATACCCCTTCCTGGATACCGCCTTTGCCGGCTGGTGCCGCCAGACCAACACCGATCCAGCAGACTGTCCCTTCCATGAACCGGACAAGCACTGCTGGTTCCCACAGGCGTGAGGGAATCCCATGCACATTCCAAGCGGAAACACCGATCAGCTTACGCTGGTGACCTTTGAGGAGGCGCTGGCCGCTTCCGAAACCCCCAGTGACGACTATGATGTAAAAAAATGGATCTACGCCCCTAATTTTTACTCGGAATACCGTTATCTGCTGGGTACCCGGGGAAAGAATCCTCTGATCTGCATCGGTATCAACCCCTCCACCGCGGAGCCGGATCATCTGGACAACACCCTCAAATCCGTGGAGCGAATCGCCGTCGGAAACGGATACGACAGCTTTCTCATGTTCAACGTCTACGCCCAGCGGGCAACCAAACCGGACGCCATGGAGCGCACCTGCAATCCCCTGCTCCATCAGGAGAACCTGAAGGCCTTCCGGTACATTCTTTCCATCTCTCAAAAGCCTGCCGTGTGGGCAGCCTGGGGTGCCATTGTGGAGAAGCGGGACTATCTCCCCCTCTGTCTGGCAGATATGCTGGATGCAGGCCGGGAATACGGCGCACAGTGGCTCTGCGCAGGACCTATCAGTAAAAAAGGCCATCCGCACCATCCTCTATACCTGAAAAAAGAGGAAAAGCTCCGGCCCTTTGACATAGAAGCCTACCTAAAAATGATGATTGGAGAAACGACATGAAATTCTTAATTGCATCGGACATTCACGGCTCCGCCTATTACTGCAAAAAACTCACGGAACTGATCGAGACGGAAGCCCCGGATACCATCCTCCTTCTGGGAGACCTGCTGTACCATGGTCCCCGGAACGCTCTTCCTCGTGACTACGATCCCATGCAGGTTGCCGCCATGCTGGGCAACTACGCAGACAAGATTCTGGCTGTGCGGGGCAACTGTGACGCAGAGGTGGACCAGATGGTTTTGCCCTTCCCCTGCATGGCCGACTATGCCATGGTGGACGCCGACGGTCTGCGGCTGTACTGCACCCACGGCCACCTGAGCAGTCCCAAGTCCCTGCCTGCGCTGGCGGAAGGGACCGTGTTCCTCTCCGGTCATACTCATGTCAAGATCGACCAGATGGAAAATGGGATCCGCTGCATCAATCCCGGTAGCGTTTCCATTCCTAAAGATGGCTCCCATAGCTGCATGATCCTGGAAAACGGCTGTTTCCGCACCGTAGTGTTGGGTGACTGAACGTGGCAGACACCCAATGTGATACCTGCTGGTATTTTGATTACGATGAAGAATATGACGAATACTACTGTATGAAAGATCTGGACGAAGATGAGGTGTATCACTTCCTCGTAAGCAAAGACGGCAGGTGCCCATATTATCGGCAGGGAGATGATTACACCCTGGCAAGGAGACAGTAACCATGAAGCATTTTCTGCCCCTTTTTCTGATTTTTCTTCTCCTGTGCGGATGTACGAAGGAGCACTCTCCCGCAGAATCCACTTCCCTCCCGCAGACGGAGCCATCCGAAACCTCTGCGGAACCTGATAGAATGGTCTGCCATTCGATTCCCCGCTCTGCCTACTTTGATCTGCGGATCATGGGAGAGCAGCTTCTGCTTCTGTCTTCCGAAGGAGCCAGGACCCGACTGTCGGTGTTTTCCCCCAAATCGGGCCTGTCAGAGGCCGACACCGCCATTGACGATTCCCTGATTCAGGAGCAGGGTACCCTCCAGGCGGGGGCCTACGGCGTGGTATATTACAGCCGCTCTCAGGGATGTCTTATCTTTTTGGATTCCGAACTCAAGGAAACACACCGGGTCTTTGCCCCTGACCAAACCCGGGGAATCATGGTTCCTGCGTCGGATGCGCAGACTGCGTATTACAGTGGCGGAACATGCATCTCCCGTGTGGATCTCTCCACCGGGCTGACTACTCTTTTGTTCGATTCTTCCGAAAATACTCTGCTGGGAAGTCTGTTTGACGGCAACGTTCTGGCGCTGTCCGACGATAAAGGAAACGATATCTTCCTGCGTGTCTCCGACGGAACCTCTGTCCGTCTGGAGGGAGGCTGCATGGATCTTATATCCGACGGCGGATGTGCCGTTTCTGTTCCAGACTCTCCGGACCGGGAGATTCTGATTCAGTCTCCTGGCTCCCCGGTCTGGAAGCTGGATTGCCCTGCAGAGTGCATCTTCCCAATTTCGTCTCTTCACGCAGTAGCCGCCGTTGTTTCCAATTCAAAGGAAACCTCCGTCCTGCTGTGGGATCAGACAGACGGATCCGGGCTGGGACGCTTTTCGCTGCAGGGGAGCTTATCCGTGTCCGCCTTTGCCTATGATGACTCCTCCTCCCGGCTCTGGCTCATCGCCTCTGATCAGCATGGAGAATTCTCCCTGTATGGCATTCCCGCTTCGGAAATGATTTTCGAAGCACCAGACAGCGCATATCTCCCCTACTACTCGGCCGAAACTCCGGATCATTCCGGTCTGCAGCGCATTCAGGCCAAGCTGGATTCCTCTTCCGAAGGCAAATGCTATGAGATCGTGGTTAATGAGCCGGGTTATTCCTTCGTTTTTGATTCCTATTTGCTGACGAACGCCTGCCAGACAACCTCTTTGGAGCCTGCTGCGGAGGCGATCCTCTCTATCCTTTCGGGCTTGCCGGAGGGTCTGCTGGAATCCTGTACTGACGGAACCGTGGACGGAATGATCCACTTTGGTCTGTATGAAGCTGTTTCCTCAAAAAACACGCTGGGCTGCCCCGGTCCGGTTGCACACTCCGACGGGAAATATCTGGTGGCTCTGTCCGCAGAAGATCCGGAAGGGTCCTTATATCACGCCCTGGGACACTTGATGAACAACCGGATGCTCAGCACGGGAAACTGGTTGGACAACTGGGAAGACGATAACCCCTTCTATTTTTCCTATTCCTGCTCCATGGATTCGGAGCTGCTGGACGAAGGCTATCTGGAAGAAGGGAGTCGATTCTTCCCCAGCTTACTGTCCATGACCTTCCCTGCTGAAGATCGGGCAGAAATCCTTCGCTTTGCAACAAAGGAAGGGGCAGAATCCCTGTTTTCCGACCCGGCCATGCAGGACAAACTTCTCTGTCTCTGCCAGGCCATCCGATCCTCCTTCTCCCTGAACGCATTCCCCGATCCGCTCCCCTGGGAGCAGTATCTGTCCGAGCCGATTATTCCCGGCTCATAGCTGCTACTTCGTTCCGGAGCCCTTCCATAGCGGCATATAAAAGCATCCGTATGACTCTCATACGGATGCTTTTTCATATCGTTTATGCGCAACGTCCAACGGAACCCGTCAATATCTTCCTCAATCCTCCGGAAACAACCGGTCCATGCAGTATTGAATGATTGCGCGGCGGGTAATGATACCGATAAATGCGTCCTTATCATCCACCACAGGGACAAAATTCTGCACACTGGATCGCTCCACCAAGTCATGCATGGAGGTGGTAACACGAACGGGAATATTATCCTTTCTTCGGGAGATTTCCATGATCCGATGGGCTTCCGCCTGACGGATATCCATATAGCACATATTCTTCAGTGCCCACAGCAGATCGCCCTCTGTCAGGGTTCCCCGGTACTCTCCCCGCTTGTTGAGGATAGGAAGCGCCGCATATCCGGCAGATTCCATCTTCTCCAGCGCCTGCCGCAGGGTGTAATCGTCATATAAGTAGGAACACATGGCCTTCGGTGTCAGAAAAAACAAAATGTTATTCATAAAAGCTCCTTCTTGGCATAAATTGCTTTAGCCCTTGGTTGTATTATACCATAGGATCCTGTGGAAGTCATGAACATTTTTTGTATTTATCCCCTCAGAAAGCATGAATTTTCAGATGGTATTTTGTATATATTGCACACACATATTTCAAACGCAGCATTTCAATGCTCTCATACATCCTCATCCCCCGGAGCAAAGCACCATCCACACAAAGCGATAGGTATCCCTTTTATTCCGCTATATTTTCTCTACCGGCAGTAGAATTCGCCTCTCCTGCCAGGAGAGAGCTCTACGGCGGCAATTATCCTCCCTCTACCCGGTTTTATGCTATGATAATTCCATCGAAAGGACAGGTGATTTCCATGTTAAAACGCACAAAACTGAAAGACCGGGCGCTTCCCGATTACACAGCGGGGGAAGAGGTCATGAACATGACAACCCACATTGTCGGCGCAGTCCTTGGTCTGATGGTACTGATCCTCTGTGTGATCCAGGCAACCTCCAGAGGTGGTTGGGTGGACATTCTGGGCGCCATTGCCTTTGGAATCTCCATGATCCTGCTGTACACCATGTCCAGCGTCTACCACGGACTGAAGCCCAGCCATGCGAAAAAGGTGCTGCAGGTTCTGGACCACTGCACCATCTATGTACTGATCGCCGGTTCGTATACACCGGTGGCCTTGTCCGCCATCTATCCTGTCTATCCCGCCATTGGTCTTGGCCTGGTCATTGCCGAATGGCTGTTGGCATTTTCTGCCATCACGCTGACCGCCATCGACCTGGATCGGTTCAGCATCTTCTCCATGGTCTGCTACATCGGCATGGGCTGGGCGATTCTCCCTTTCCTGCCCCAGACCATGGCAACGCTGGGAATGCCTGGATTCTGGCTCCTGCTGGCCGGTGGCATCAGCTACACCGTCGGCGCAGTGCTCTATGGCATTGGGGGAAAACTACGTTGGTTCCACAGTGTCTTCCACATCTTTGTTCTGATCGGAAGTGTGCTTCACTTCCTGGCCATCTATCTGTACGCACTCTGAATACAGGAAAAAGCCTGCAGAAAACTCTGCAGGCTTTCATTCCGTTTAGTTATCCTTGGACTCCTGGATGACAACGAAGCCATCCACCAGATTTGCCTCCTTCAGCACGCCCTCGACGGCCATCTGACGCTCCATCAAGTCGGTAAGGACAACCATGTTATCCTTGCACTCAATACGCATCACATTCCGCATGACAACGGCTTCCGGGGTCATGGTATTCCGATAAGCAGTGGACAGACACATAGGAATTCCCTCACTTTACATCCATGCTGGCAAGGACCGTGGAAAGGCGCAGATTGCCCTTTTCAAAGTCGGAGACTGCAGCCATGACCTGCTCAAAGGCCATATGATTGCCCGCTTTGTCCAACTGTTGTGCCAGATCCGCCAGTTCCTTGGCATGGGCAGCATTGTGCCCCACCATATACTTCATCAGCGCCACCAGCTCCTCTGTGGGGGTATGGTCGCAGGGAGAAACACAGTGAGCGCAAATATGATCGCAGTCACTGGTATGGGTATGATTGTGCGCATGGTCATGGATATGCTCGTGGGTATGGGTCACGCCATTTTCATGGGTATGCGTATGGGTGTGCTCTCCCACATGATCAGGATGAATATGCATAAAATCACTCCTCTAACATATTGCAGAACCTTTGGGTTCTGTTCTGAATTTCGATATTATTATACCATAATGCCATAGAAAGTCAAAGATTTTATTTTTTGGAAATAATCCCCCCCACCCGGTTGTGAGACCGGGAAAAATGTGCTATAATAGATAAAATCAGAAGGCGGGGGAACGATATGGACCACGACGAATTATACAGAGACGATCACGAACACGCACATACCCACGATCCTATGCATCCGCACTCCCAGGCAGACCACGCCTATCTCCATGCCCACGGCATCGCCCACTCTCACGGTCATGTGCATGAGAATCAGAAGGCCGTTATCAACCGCCTGGCCCGCGCCATCGGTCACCTGGAGAAGGTAAAGCGGATGGTGGAAGAGGGATACGATTGCTCCGAGGTTCTTGTCCAGCTCGCCGCCGTTCGGTCCGCTCTGGACAACACAGGAAAAGTCATTTTACAGGATCATATGCGGCACTGTATGGTAGATGCCGTCGCCGCCGGCGATCAGAAGGCCGTGGAGGATATCTGCCAGGCCATCGACAAATTCATGAAATAAGCTCCGCCGCCCCGAGGCAGATCCCCGGGGCGGTTTTTTATGAGAATCACCCGAGTCCGCTCAGGCCTTCCATCAGGATTTTCATAATATCCCCTTCCGTCAGCTTCAGGATCTCCCGGTATTCCGGTACTTCGGGGATGCTGATCTCCGGGGACACAGTGATGTGAAGATTCAATACCTCCGATTCTCCGTCTCCTTCCATTCGGCATACGGCAATCTCCAGCTTATCCTTCCCCATTTGGTAAGTCCCGCTCATGGATTTACCCGAATCCGATTCGATCCGGATCAGCCAGTCTCCGCTTTCCATACCGCCGTTTCCGGAAAGGAGCAGGGACACCTCTTCCTCCTTCCCGGATTCCCAGGATCGGATCGTCAGGGTTCTGGTCCACTTCTCCCCTCCGGTCTGGGTACACAAAAGGTTCAGGTTCTCCTGTCCGTCCACAATAAGACACATGGACACTGTTTCACTGGTGTGGATATTCTCTCCAAACACGAAGGAAACGTTGGTATTCACCCGATCAGAACGAACCGTCGCGTCCATTCCCAGCAGGTCCTTTTTCCCGGAGATGTGGAACATCAGGTCCAGCGTCATGTTCTCTTTTTTCCACTGCTCCAGCAGCTCCACCTTACGGGTGTCCCAGTTTTCCAGCACCTCCCGCATGGTCTTGGAAGACTTCGGATCCGTTTCCTCTGCAGGAAGGCTTTCCAAAAGGGTCAGGAAGTCATCTTCCTGCCGAAATCCGTTCATCAGCGGATCCAGCACCTTTATCAGGCCCTCCGCATCCAGCCTTGCTGAAACAGCACAGGCGGACACTGCCCTGCTTCCTACAAAAAAGGACTCTTTCTCCTTGTCAAGCTCCGCGTTCTGATAGAAAACCGTCATCATTTCCTTCAGGAATGTCCGATCTTTCAGAATATCCTTCTGAATGGATCGCACCTTCGGGCGAGTTTCCACGGCTGAAAGGATCTCCTGATATGTCTCTTCGCTCAATGCATAGCGGGAGCCGGAGTCGGGTGCAAAAATGGAGCGATCCAAATTCTCACGGAAGTGCTCCAAATCCACGCCGTAGGACTGAGAAATGAGCCCGGGGCAGGACAATACCATCTCCTTGGGGCTTTCCTGCAAGCCTATCTCGAATACATTCGACCCATCCAGATCCAGGAAAAGCTGCAGAACGGACCGGACTTGCTCCGTGTCATAGCTGTAAACCATGTTCATAACCGGTCCAGGCATTCCCAGGACAGATTTCTGCTCAGAAAGATCCAAGTGGATCTCTACTGTCCCGCCTGCTTCCATGGCCTGGGAGAATTCGCTCTGTTCTCCGGAAAGGCTTGCGCCAAAGCGAACCAGTGAGGCAGTCAGCAGAGCTTTTGGGGTATTGCTGACCAGAAAAACCGCAGCGGCAGATCCAAGAACGACCAAAGCAGCCAGGATACATCCCAGAAGAACCCATTTTGTCCGTTTGTTGCTTGATTTTCCTTCCGCCCCGGGATTCTCGTACAGGGGAAGGTCCTGTATCTGCTCTGTAGTCTGCTGTTGAACCTTACAGCCGCAGTTTGGACAGAATTCCGGGATATCATTTAACTCCGTGCCGCAGTTTTTGCATACAAACATGGTCACATCCTCCTCTATTTGTTCGATTATAGCAAATAAAATACCGCAATTCAAGTGATTCGCAAGCAAAAGGGTGCCCGGCGGGCACCCTTTAATAATCACTTCTTCTCCGCTTTTTTCGTTCCCACAAACCGTTCCAGTTCCGGGATCAGAATCAGGCAGATCAGTGCGGCGGTGAATCCACCGTTGTACAGGCAGAAACCGCCGTGGATGGCCGGCACCGACGTGACCAGCAGGTAATGCATGATCGAGGCAAGGAAGCCGTATTGCCAGCCGTATCTGGAGGAAACCGGAGAAAGCCCGCTGGCAAAGCAGAGTCCCACCAGCAGTCCCTGAGCATGGATGGCACCGGAGAAGGTACCTCCCACTGCGCCGGAAAGGATGCCGCACAGCCAGGAGGCAGCGCCGTAGCCCAGCAGAATGGGCCACACATTCCCCGGGTGAGAACCGTCGTTGCAGCAGGAAAGCATACACAGAATGATGCCTGCAGTGATTGCGTTAAAGGACGCCCCCACCAGGTTGTAATACGCCAGAACAAACAGGCCGTACAGGCCCATGTTCATGAGAAAAACCCCATTGCCATAGGTCCCCGCAACTGTGGACTCCGGTTTCGGGCCACGGAGGAGCTTCCAGTAATCCTTGGGACGGCACCCCAAAAGGAATGCACCCGCAATGCAAAGCACAAACAACGCCCCGAAGAATCCGTTGACGATCACGCCGGAGGCAACCGCATAGGTGGAGGCATCCGGGCCGGCCGGGACGGAAAGGCCCATGGTCTTATACAGCAGCGCATTGAAAAAGAAAGTCATCATACCCACGGGCAGAGCCGCGCTGTACAGATCAAATCCCTTATGTACGGCAGGAGAATGGGTCAGTCCGGCAGGCAGAAAGAAGCCCACGGAAAGACCCACCGCCAACGCAATGAGTACCCCCGAAAAGTGAAATCCCACCACTTCCCCATAGGGATAGCGGAGCATCAACTCCGAAATGAGGGGTGTCACGCCGGTGGAAAACAGCATGGCATTCATTTGGCTGGCCGGTTTCTCCTTTTTCACCAAGCAATAAAGGAGAACTCCGAACACCGGGAACCAGATATTCAGCACATTGATCCCCCAAAAACAGAATCCGGAGGTCAAAAGAAACGCCAGAACGGAGACTTTTCCCGGCTGTACTCTGAATAAGAGGATCATCCCCAGAAAAACCAGGCTTACCAGTCCCACATTCAGGAAGGTTGCAGCATAACCGCCAACGGAAAAATAGTTTGTGGAAAGCTTACAGGGAGATGTCAGAATCCGAACAAGCCCCACCCCCATGCTGCTCCGGTCCGGCATACAAACGGCAGCAATGAGAAATGCAGCCGTCCAGACTGAAAACACCAGTTTCAAAAACTCGCTTTCCGAAAAATTCTTGATTCTTTTCATTTTCTACCTCAGAAATCCATGCTCCCTGAATGTCTGTCGGAGGGTCCGAGAATCAGCGTATGCCTTCTGTCCGAACGGACAGAAGGCACTTCGCATTACGGGAGCGTTCAATATCAGACTTTTTCAGCGGCTTCCACCACGTGCTTCATCAGCACGGAAGTGGTCACGCTGCCCACACCGCCGGGAACGGGGGTAATGGCCTCCACGATGGGCTCTACCTCTTCAAACACGGCATCGCCGGCAATGGCACCCTTGCCGCCCTTGCTGTTGACCTTTTCCGGATCCCAGTTGATGGAAACATCGATGACCACCTGGCCGGGACGGACAAAATCCTTGGTCAGACTGCCCAGAACACCGGCTGCAGAGATGAGAATATCGGCATTGCGGGCGATCTCCGCGGTGTTCACGGTCTTGGTATGGCAGACGGTAACCGTGGCGTTTTTCCCCATGAGCATCATGGCCGCAGGCTTGCCAACCACCAGGCTCCGGCCGATGACCACGGCATTTTTGCCCTTGCAGTCAATGCCGTAATAGTCCAGAATTTCCATGCAGGCGGCAGGAGTGCAGGGAGCATAGCCCAGATCCCGGCCTTCGAAAACGCCGGCATTGGACAGGTCGGTCATGCAGTCCATGTCCTTTTGCGGCAGGAGGCGGTTGCAAATCTCGTCCTGATAGGGCTTCAGGTGCTTGGGCAGCGGACGGAACATCAGCACGCCGTGAATGGAATCATCGGCGTTGACCTGATCAATAACCGCCAACAGATCCTCCTTGGAAGCATCTGCGGGAAGCTCATACTTCTTCACATCCACTCCAACCAGCTCTGCGCGCTTGGTAGCACCCTTTTCGTAGCTCAGGTCACTGGGATCCGCACCTACCCGGATGATTCCCAGGGTGGGCACAATCCCTTTTTCCCGCAGGGCTGCGGTACGCTCCTGCAGTTTCGCATTCAATGCATCGGTTACTTCCTTACCCAGCAGCAGTTTAGCCATGTAATGATCCTCCTATCTCTTTCCGATCAGAAATTGGCGCGAACATCCCGGAAGATCCGGTCGGCCATCGCGCAGTATTTGTCCAGCATCTCGTTTGCCTTGGCATTCATTTCCTCGGCTGCTTCCCGGTTCTGCAGGCTCTTGGTGTTGATAAACACGTTCAGCGACGCAGCCTGCAGGGCAGCCTTGCAGCACACGGCGCCGCATCCGGCATCGGACACCGCAAGACGAGATCCCTTTGCCGCAAACACGTCGATGCATTCGATGGCCTGGCAGCACAGCTCCATGATGTGCATGGGAACAGCACAGGCGGTAATGGTTGCCTCCTCCAGAATGGCGGCACGGTTGGGATCGTCCTTGGGAATGCCATAAGCCTTTGCCAGAGGCACAAATCCCTTGTCATCTGCCTCCACCTGGTCAAGCAGCTCCGTCTGCAGCGCATCACATCTTTCCTTCAGCGCAACGATCTCCGCTTCTACGCCGGCATACTTCTTCTTTCCAACGGTCAGAGAACCAACCATATTGCCCAGGGCCGTTCCGATGGCGCCAACAAGGGCAGCCGCTCCGCCGCCGCCGGGGGCGGGGGCATTGGAAGCCAGGACCTCAACAAACTTTCGGCAGGTTTCCAGTGTCATATCCATGCTACTCTATTCTCCTTACAGATAATGATTTCATCCCCCATACCTTGGAAAAGCACAGGCGGGGGCCGCCTGTGCTTTCAATACGCAAAGATTAGAACAGGCCGGAGATCTTGCCGTTCTCGTCCACGTCGATGCGCTCAGCGGCGGGAACCTTGGGCAGACCGGGCATGGTCATGATCTCACCGGTCAGGGCAACCAGGAAACCGGCACCGGCGGAAACCTTCACGTTCCGGACAGTGATGGTAAAGCCGGTGGGAGCGCCCAGCTTGGTCTGGTCGTCCGTGAAGGAGTACTGAGTTTTGGCCATGCAGATGGGCATCTTGTCGTAGCCCAGCTCGGTCAGAGTCTTGATCTGCTTCTCGGCATTGGCAGTGAAGGTCACGCCGTCGCCGTGATAGATCTTCTTGACGATGGCTTCGATCTTTTCCTTGATGGGCAGATCCAGCTCATAAGAGAAGGTGAAATCATTGGGCTGCTCGCAGAGGCGAACCACTTCCTTCGCCAGCTCGATGCCGCCTTCGCCGCCCTTTGCCCACACTTCGGACAGAGCAACGTTGACACCCAGCTCCTTGCACTTCTTCTCCACCAGAGCCAGTTCGGCCTCGGTATCCTGGGGGAAGCGGTTGATGGCAACCACACAAGGCAGCTTGTAGACCTGGGTAATGTTCTCCACATGACGCAGCAGGTTGGGCAGGCCTTTCTCCAGAGCCTCCAGGTTCTCCTTGCCGGTCTCGGCCTTGGGCACACCGCCGTTGTACTTCAGAGCACGGACGGTGGCAACCAGCACCACGCAGGAGGGCTTCAGTCCTGCCATACGGCACTTGATGTCCAGGAACTTCTCAGCACCCAGGTCAGCGCCGAAGCCGGCCTCGGTAACGGTGTAGTCAGACAGCCGCATTGCGATCTTGGTAGCAGTCACGGAGTTGCAGCCATGGGCAATGTTTGCGAAAGGTCCGCCGTGGACAAAGGCGGGGGTATGCTCCAGGGTCTGGACCAGGTTGGGCTTCAGGGCATCCTTCAAAAGAGCAGCCATAGCGCCCTGAGCCTTCAGATCACCGGCGGTCACAGGCTTACCGTCACGGGTGTATGCAACCACCAGACGAGCCAGACGGTTCTTCAGGTCGGTAATGTCGGAAGCCAGGCAGAGAACAGCCATGATCTCCGAGGCGACGGTGATGTCGTAGCCGTCCTCACGGGGCATACCGTTGGTCTTGCCGCCCAGGCCGTCCACCACAAAGCGGAGCTGACGGTCGTTCATATCCACGCAGCGGTGCCAGGTGATCTGCCGGGGATCGATGTTCAGTGCGTTGCCCTGATAGATATGGTTATCCAGCATGGCTGCCAGCAGGTTGTTGGCTGCGCCGATGGCATGGAAGTCACCGGTGAAGTGCAGGTTGATGTCCTCCATGGGAACAACCTGTGCATATCCGCCGCCGGCGGCGCCGCCCTTCACACCGAAAACGGGTCCCAGGGAGGGCTCACGCAGAGCCACCAGAACTTTCTTCCCGATGCGGCGCATTCCGTCTGCCAGGCCCACGGTAGTGGTGGTCTTGCCTTCGCCGGCGGGAGTGGGGTTGATGGCAGTGACAAGGATCAGCTTACCGTCAGGACGGTCAACCTCCTTGAGCATATTATAGTCAACCTTTGCCTTGTACTTGCCGTACTGCTCCAGATACTTTTCGTCTACGCCTGCAGTTTTGGCGATCTCAGAGATCGGAAGCATTTCGGTTTCCTGTGCGATTTGGATGTCTGTTTTGAATTCCATTTTTTATACACTCCTTGTAAATATCGGGTCCTGCCGTTATGTGGCTCAGTCCCTACAGGATTTCGTACGGCTGCCGTTGGTGTGGCTCACCGCACACTTACATTCGGTACATTTGTACCGAAAATAGATTACCACTATTCAAGAGAAATGTCAATGATAATTTGTACGGTTACGGCAGAAATTTTTTATGGGCATCAGGAATTCAGAGGGTGAAAGCATACAAATTCGGCCTCCGAAAACCGGAGGCCGAATGCTTGGGCGAGATTAATACATTCCGCCGCCCTGTGCTGCGGATGCCATGGCAGCATCGGCTGCAGGATCGGGCTTATCCACCACCAGGGACTCGGTGGTCAGCACGCAGGCTGCGATGGAGGCTGCATTCTCCAGGGAAGAACGGGTCACCTTGGTGGGATCCACAATGCCGGAGGAGATCATATCCACATACTCGGCGGTGTAGGCGTTGTAGCCATAGCCGACCTTACCGGAGGTGCGAATCTTCTCAAAGACCACACTGCCGTCCACACCGGCGTTCTCTGCGATCTGGCGGACAGGAGCCTGCAGAGCGGAGGCAATGATCCGGGCGCCGGTCTTCTCGTCACCGCTGAGGGTCTCAATCAGGGCATCCACAGCCTCGATGGCATTGACCTGGGCGGTACCGCCGCCGGCCACGATGCCCTCTTCCACGGCTGCACGGGTTGCATTCAGCGCATCCTCCACGCGGAGCTTCTTTTCCTTCATGGCAACCTCGGTCTGCGCGCCCACCTTGATGACGGCCACGCCGCCGGCCAGCTTTGCCAGACGCTCCTGAAGCTTCTCGCGGTCATAGTCGGAAGTGGTAGTGGCAATGCTGGAACGGATTACGTTGGCACGGGCAGCAATATCAGCAGGATCGCCGGCGCCATCCACGATGGTGGTGGTATCCTTGGTTACCACAACCTGACGTGCACGACCCAGATCGCTGAGCTGAGCGTCTGTCAGCTCCATGTTCAGGTCGCTGTTGATCACAGTACCACCGGTCAGAACCGCGATATCCTGCAGCATCTCCTTGCGGCGATCACCGAAGCCGGGAGCCTTCACGCAGACGCAGTTGAAGTTGCCGCGCAGGCGGTTCACCAGCAGGGTTGCCAGGGCATCGCCCTCCACATCCTCGGCAATGATCATCATCTTCTTGCCGGTCTTGACAACAGGCTCCAGGATGGGCAGAATCTCCTGGATGGAGGAAATCTTCTTATCGGTAATCAGGATCAGAGCGTCATCCAGCACTGCTTCCATCTTATCGGTATCGGTCACCATATAGGGAGAAATATAGCCGCGGTCAAACTGCATGCCTTCCACCACATCCAGGCCGGTCTCGGCGGTCTTGGAATCCTCGATGGTGATGACGCCCTCGGTGCCAACCTTCTCCATGGCTTCTGCGATCAGCTTGCCGATGCTCTCATCGCCGGAAGACACGGTACCTACGCGGGCGATGTCATCGGAGCCATTGACGGGAACAGAGTGCTCTTTGATGGCGGCGACAGCAGCGTCAACTGCCTTCTCGATGCCCTTGCGCATCACCATGGGATTTGCACCGGCGGACAGGTTCTTCAGGCCCTCCCGGGTAATGGCCTGAGCCAGCAGGGTTGCAGTAGTGGTGCCATCGCCGGCCACGTCATTGGTCTTGGTTGCGACTTCACGAATGAGCTGTGCGCCCATGTTCTCAAAGGGATCCTCCAGCTCCACTTCCTTTGCGATGGTGACACCGTCGTTGGTGATCAGCGGAGCGCCGAACTTCTTGCCCAGAACCACGTTGCGGCCCTTGGGTCCAAGGGTAACCTTAACGGTATCTGCAAGCTGGTCAATACCGGACTGCAGCTTCTTGCGGGCATCTTCACCATAAACAATCATCTTGGACATGATACTTTCCTCCTTTAATTACTCAGTAACAACAGCCAGGATATCGTCCTGCTTGACGAACTTATAATCCACGCCGTCCAGCTTGATCTCGTTGCCGGAGAACTTACCGACAACGACCATATCGCCGGTCTTCACGGTCATCTCCACATCCTTGGTACCGGGGCCAACGGAAACAACCTCGTAAATCGCGGGCTTTTCCTTGTTGGTGGTGGCCAGAATGATGCCGAAGGAAGTGGTCTCCTGGGCTTCGTGCTGCTTCAGCAGAATGTTGTCTGCCATGGGTCTGAGTTTCATACAAATACCTCCATAGAAATATTTAGACGCAGGTATGGAAGTTGGATCCTCCTGCCTTTATCTACCATGTTAGCACTCTTTGATTTCGAGTGCTAACTAATCATAGCGCATTCCTGTCAAAAAAGCAATAGGGAAACCGGTGAAATTTAAAAAAAATTCACAGAATCTGCCAGGGCACTTTGTGCAGTTCCTTCATTTTGTATAAACTGATGAAAAATCTTTTTATTTCCCGCGAATTCCTCTTGCATTTTGTTTGGTTTTACATTATAATACCAGTATCTGTGGAATAAGGAGGCTTGTTCTTGGGTGAGCTGATAGCCTTTTTGTCCGGCAAGGGCGGAACCGGGAAAACCTCCGTCTGTGCCGGCGTTGCAGAAGCGTTGGCAGATGCCGGCTGCAGTGTCCTGTGTATCGACTGCGATGTCGGCCTGCGGAACCTGGACATCTCCTTGGGGATGGCAGATTGCGATACCCTCTCCTTCCTGGATGTCAGCGAAGGAGGATACTCCCTTTCCCAAGCTGCGGAAAATCCCTATTACACCGGGCTCTATCTTCTGACTGCCCCTGTTGGGCGCTCTGTGGCAAGCATTTCGGAAAATGCATTTTCCCTGCTTCTGAGTCAGGCAAAGAAGCAGTATCACTATGTTTTGCTGGATGCCCCCGCCGGCATCGACAAGGGCTTCCAGTTGGCTGCCAAGTATGCCGACCGGGTCCTTCTGGTCACGGGAGCCGATCCTGCCGCCATGCGGGATGCTGCCCAGACCGGGCAGATGCTGGAGCTGATGGGAAAGAACGATGTCCGGCTCATCGTCAACCGGATCAATCGGAAAATGACCCAGGAGTTGTCGCTGACCATCGATGATGTGATGGATCAGACTGGACTCCCTCTCATGGGTGTGGTTCCCGAAGATCCCAGTGTGATCCTCGCCGCCACCTTCGGTAGACCCATACTGATTTATTCCCCCGGGAAAAGAGGCGCCTCCGGTGCATTCCGGCGGATCGCTTCGCGTATTGAGGGTATGCCAACGCCCCTTTTGGTTCGTTAATTGAAAGTCTCTTGTAGTATAAGGAGTGATCAGATATGAATATCGCTTTTTTGGCCCATGACAAGAAGAAGGAACTGATGGTTCAGTTCTGTACCGCTTACAAAAGTGTCCTGTCCAAGCATAATCTGTTCGCAACCGCTACCACCGGCCGACTGATCGCGGAGGGAACCGGTCTGCCCATCACCCTGCTGCTTTCCCATAAGCAGGGCGGTCACCAGCAGATCAATGCCCGGATCGCCTACAACGAAATCGACCTGGTTCTGCTCTTCACCGATCCCAACAACACAGACCCCTGGGACGACGGACAGATGCTGGAAACCGTTCGTCACTGTGACCGCAATAACGTTCCCATCGCCACCAACCTGGCCAGCGCAGAGTTGTTCATCATGGGACTGCAGCGCGGTGATCTGGACTGGCGTGAGGTCTACCACAAATCCCGTATCTGATTTTCTGCCGCCCTGCCTTTGGCGGGCGGCTTTTTCTTATGAATTCATCGGACGAATACACGAAAGGATATGCATTATGGAACGCATCAGACCCAGGACTCTGTCCGGTTTCATGGAACTGCTGCCTGCCAAGCAGGTCCAGATGGAACGAATGATGGAGATCCTCCGCAAAACCTACAGCCTGTACGGCTTCTCTCCCCTGGATACCCCAGCCATTGAGGATGCCCAGATCCTGCTGGCCAAGGGCGGCGGAGAAACGGAAAAACAGATCTACCGCTTTCAGAAAGGCGACAGCGATCTGGCCCTGCGCTTTGATCTGACCGTCCCTCTGGCCAAATACGTCGCCCTGCACTACAACGAGCTGGCTTTCCCCTTCCGCCGGTATCAGATCTCCAAGGTCTATCGTGGCGAGCGGGCACAACGCGGCCGCTTCCGGGAATTCTACCAGGCTGACATCGACATCATCGGCGACGGCAAGCTGGATATTCTCAACGAGGCGGAGATCCCCGCCATTATCTATAAGGTATTTACCGGTTTCGGACTCCGGCGCTTCCAGATCCGGGTGAACAACCGGAAGATTCTGAACGGCTTCTATGCCATGCTGGGCCTGTCCGAAAAGAGCGGCGACATCATGCGCACCGTGGACAAGCTGGAAAAGATCGGCCCGGAGAAGGTCAGAGTGATCCTGCTGGAGGACTGCGGCCTGGAGGAAGGTCAGGCCGATGAGATTCTGAAATTCATCGCCATCACCGGCTCCAACGACCAGGTGCTTGCAGCCCTGGAAGGCTACGCCGGAAGGAACGAGCTTTTTGACCAGGGCCTGGAGGAGCTGAAGGCCGTGACAAAGAACCTGGCCGCCTTCGGCGTGCCGGAGGAGAACTTTGCCGTGGATCTGACCATCGCCCGGGGACTGGACTACTACACCGGAACGGTGTACGAGACGGCGCTGCTGGATCATCCGGAGATCGGCTCCGTGTGCAGCGGCGGCCGCTACGACAATCTGGCGGGCTACTACATCGACAAGGCGCTCCCCGGCGTGGGCATCTCCATCGGCCTGACCCGGCTGTTCTACGTTCTGGACGAGCAGGGCCTGCTGAATCCTGACCTGCCCGCCGCTCCCGCCGATGTGCTGGTTCTGCCCATGACCGGTGATGCCGGCCCGGCCATTTCCCTGGCACAGACGCTGCGGGAGAGCGGACTGCGGGTGCAGCTCTACGGCGAGCAGAAGAAGTTCAAACAGAAGCTGGCCTACGCCAACAAACTTGGGGTTCCCTATGTGGTGCTGCTGGGCGAGGATGAGCTGGCTGCCGGAAAGTGTGCCCTGAAGGATATGCGCACCGGCCAGCAGCTGCTGGTGACGGCACAGGAGGCCGCCCAGCGGATTCAGGAGGGCACCGATGTGTCCAAAATCCCGGTGATCCTGGAAAAATAGAGCATTTTGCGGGCGGTCAATGACCGCCCGCATTTTTCGTGCTGCCGGGGCACGAGTGCGAATAGAATTACCATCATCTCTTTTGGCGCACTGCTTTCTGACTCCGAGAAAAAGACTATTGGTTGATACCGTATAACATCAAGTAAGCAGGAGCTACAACGCGGTTGCCTTGGTATGATTATCAATACGTTAAGTTTTGGACAGTCAGATGTTCAACAACTCTTTCCGCTTTGTTTCGTATTCTTCTTGCGTGATAATACCTAAATCCAAAAGCTCCTTATAGCGCTTTATTGCTTCAACTGCTTCGGAAATATTTGTTGTACTACTTGCCGTTTTCTCAACGTCATGTTTAATTATCTGGAGCAAAGCGATCATTTCTTTTGCGCGTTCTACAGCATACGAATACTCAGACGATGATTTAGGCACTCTCTTGGAAATAATCGGTATCTGAATTCGAAAATCAGACATGTTACTTATGGTTAGAGCAATATACAAACTTGAACAATAATCTTGAATGTCTTTGCTCTTTGATGCTCCGATTACGGCACCTGTTGTTCCAAATAATACGCCTCCAATCAAAGCATCATTGGCTCTGCCAGAAATAGTAGTAACACCATCTTGAGATAATTCATAATCTACCAAATCCGAATAATTGTAAACCTGGAAGTTATCATCTAAAGAATTCTTGACCATGAAACGCTTCTTTGCTTCATCAATTGCAATACAAAATTTGCTTTCCGGATCAAAAACCTTCGTTGTGGGCTCAAAACCATCTTCTCTTGCTTTTTGAAATACTTGCTCCATAATGGCTCTCTTTTGAATCTGTTCTTGCTTAACTTCTTCTCTAAGGGAGTCAAGCTTGGCATTATTGTCTGCATTTATAAAAAATAAAAACGCAATGAATAAGATGATTACCAAAACGATAGTCAGAAACCCATTGTCAGCTAGGCCGATTTTGCCTAAGAGCCACGCTACGCATATAAAGGAGAGGAAAAAGAGGGCACAGCCAGAAGGTTGTTCTTTTTCCAATTGTTTCCTTTTGGCAGCGACTTTATATTCCTGCTCTTTTATCTCGTCATGGGTTTGATTCGCCTGTTCTTCCTGTCTTTCATTTTCCATGAATTTGTCACCTCTTTCGCAAAAATAGAGTAGAAATATTCTACAAATAATGAGTGAAAAAGTCAATGATATTATACTTGCAATACGCAATGCATATGTTAAGGCGGCTGCACAATGGAGTGGGCGAAGACCCGCGGTTCAAAAGAGAAAGTATTTGAGAATTGCCTCTGCGTATGCTATAATATACAAAAACCAACGACTTTAGCTGCCTTGCGTTCTGAGAGGGGCAGGGCCGGGGGAATCGGCAGGAGTGAAAAACCATGGAAGATAAGCAGATGAATCAGGAGCAGGAACAGGCGCCGGAGCAGGAACGCTATGTGGAGCGGCCCATGTGGCAGGTCTGGGGCGCCCGGGTGGGGCTTGTGGTGTTCCTTTTGTTTGTGGTCTACCAGATCATCAGCATTGCCGGAGGCGGGGTATGAAGATTCTGGGCATTGACCCGGGCTACGGCATCACCGGCTTCGGCCTCATCGAGGCAGACCGGGGGCAGTACCGTCTGCTCAGCTGTGGGGCCATCACCACGCCCCCCAATACGGATTGTTCCTGGCGGCTGGGGGTCATCTACAACGATATGACCCAGCTTCTTCAGGTGGCCCAGCCCGAGGCGGTGGCCATCGAGGAGCTGTTCTTCGGCCAGAATGTCACCACGGGCATCAAGGTCGCCCAGAGCCGGGGGGTGGTGCTGCTTGCCACCCAGCAGGCGGGAGTCCCTCTGTTCGAGTACAAGCCCGCCCAGGTCAAGCAGGCGGTGGTGGGCTACGGCAACGCCAGCAAGCATCAGGTGCAGGATATGACCCGGCGGCTTCTGCGGCTGGCCGAGGTGCCCAAGCCCGATGATGCCGCGGACGCGGTGGCCATCGCCCTGTGCCACGCCCGTTCCAGCACGTCCTTGCTTGGAAGAATACAGGAGCAAACATAATCTCCCTGGAGGTTTTCTATGATCTACTACGTTTCCGGCCCGGTGACCATTCTGGAGCCGGGTATGGCAGTCATCGACTGCGGCGGCGTGGGCTACGGCTGCCGCATCACGGCGTACACCGCCTCTCAGCTGAAGCTGAACCAGAATGCCCGGCTGTACGTCACCGAGTCCATCCGGGAGGATGCCTATGACCTGTACGGCTTTTCCAGCCGGGAGGAACAGAAGTGCTATGAGCTCCTGACCTCCGTCAACGGCGTGGGCCCCAAGGCGGCTATGGCGATTTTATCCTCCGGCGGCCCCCAGAACTTCACCCTGGCTGTGATGACCGGGGACGAGAAGCTGCTCACCGCCGCCCAGGGCATCGGCAAGAAGATCGCCCAGCGGATTATTCTGGAGCTGAAGGACAAGCTGGGCGGCAGCTCCATGGAGCTGGATTTCTCCACCGGCGTTTCCGCGCCCGCGCCTCAGACCGGCGGCAGCGCCACCATGGCCCGGGCTGCCTTGCAGGAGCTGGGCTATTCCCCGGCGGAGATTGCCGCCGCCCTCAAGGGCGCCGATCCCAACGCCACCACGGAGGAGCTGGTGCGCTACGCCCTGCGTGCCATGGTTATGAAGGGCTGACCGGGGCAAAATAAGGAGGATAGAATATGAGTCTGGATTTTTCTCAGGAATTTGAGGCGGAGCCCATTGTGTCTCCCTCCTTCGCCCCCCAGGACGCGGGGGAGATCGGCCTGCGGCCCCGGCTGCTTACCGACTACACCGGCCAGGAAAAGGCCAAGGGCAATCTGTCTATTTATATAGAAGCCGCCCGGCGGCGCAGCGAGCCTCTGGATCACACCCTGCTCTACGGCCCTCCCGGCCTGGGCAAGACCACCCTGGCCGGAGTCATTGCCAATGAGATGGGGGTCAATATCCGTATCACCTCCGGCCCGGCCATTGAAAAGCCCGGGGATCTGGCGGCGCTGCTGACCAACCTGAACCCCGGAGACATCCTGTTTATCGACGAGATCCACCGCTTAAACCGGGTGGTGGAGGAGATTCTCTACCCGGCCATGGAGGATTTTGCCATTGATATTATTGTAGGCAAGGGCCCCAGCGCCAACTCCATCCGGCTGGATCTGCCCAAGTTTACCCTGGTGGGGGCCACCACCAGGGCGGGCCAGCTGTCTGCGCCTCTGCGGGATCGGTTCGGTGTGAACCTGCGGCTGGAGCTGTACACCAAGGAAGAGCTGGCGAAAATCGTCACCCGCTCTGCCGCCATCCTGGGCATGGCCATTGAGCCGGAGGGTGCCATGGAAATCGCCTCCCGGAGCCGGGGAACCCCCCGGATCGCCAACCGGTTCCTGCGCCGGGTCCGGGACTTTGCCGAGGTGGTGGGCAACGGCACCATCACAAAGGAGACTGCCGACCTGGCCCTGAAGCGGCTGGAGGTGGATGGGTTGGGGCTGGACAACATCGACCGCCGGATGCTCACCGCCATCATCCGCAACTACGGCGGCGGCCCGGTTGGCCTGGAGACCCTGGCGGCCACCATTGGCGAGGAGGCCGTCACATTGGAGGACGTGTACGAGCCATACCTCATGCAGCTGGGCTTCCTCACCCGCACCCCCAGGGGCCGGTGCGTCACCTCCCTGGCCTACGATCATCTGCATATTCCCTACGAGGGACAGACCCAGTTTTCCATCTGATGGGAACATTTGTCCGTCTGTGGTAAAATTGCATAAACAGCAATTTTTTTGAAAGTTTTTTTCATAAAGGATTGACAATTCGATACTGTTTGTGTATAATCCGATTTGTGGCAAACCCTGCCATAAATTATTACAGACCCTGCGTTATAACATTGAACCGGTGGGATTTCACGGGGCTACAAACCGAAGAGAGGTATTTTCCAATGTACGAAGATAAGACTTTAGTGTGCAAAGAGTGCGGCAATGAGTTCGTGTTT
>JAQXVF010000010.1 GCA_029224785.1 Bacillota bacterium | reverse complement strand
CGTGCCAAGCCCGCAGAGGAAAAAATTTCCCATAATGGGCTGCTCCAGTTCACGGATGTACCGGCATGGGATCTTATCGGAGAACATTCCTTCATCGTCCGTCACCAAGGCCAACCTATCCGGCCAGGGATACGTTGCCGTAATGGTCTCGCACTCCAAAACCCGGTACATGGCTTCCAGTGTGTGTTCAATCTCCACGGTGCGGGGATGCTTTCCCGGCTCCACAAGCAGTACCTTCATTCCAGCACCTCCCGCAGGAACGCCCACGCCTTCAGCGGTTTACGTTCCGCCAGTCCGGCATCCTCCAATGCCTCCCAGCTGCCGCAGTTTTCACAGATGGTCACATCCGCCCGTCTGCTCAGGGCCAGAAGCCGGTTGGTCTCCACCGCAGGACGCCCGCAGCGAGGGCAGCGTGAAGGGTTGCCGTTCTTCTTCGCCAACCACTCTGCCGTGGTCCTCATCTCGGATTCCGACTCGATCCTGTGACAGCGATCCACACCGTAAGCCACACTCAGGGAACTCCCGCAGTCCCAGCTGACCAGGATATTCCCGGCATCATCCACGCCCCGGCACACACCCTGCCCGCCGATGGGCAGCTTCGTATAAGGGTCATCCATACTGTCCAGCACCACCCGGCAGCCTGCGGGGTAGTCGCGCCGAAGTCGCTCCACGATTTCCTTACTGGGATATTTAAGCATCCCGATGCCCCCCTTCCGTAAACCGGTTTTTCTTCAGCCATCTGTCTGCCGTGTCCCGTCCAATGCTGTCTGCCAGCGCCTTTTCCAGAATGTCGAGCCGGAAGCCAAATGCCCGGTAACCATCCAGAAGCACCTTGTAGTAGCTTGCATCCGGCTCTCGTTTCTTATGACCGTCCGCCATGATGTAGACCATGGCAGTCAGGCGCACCGACTCGCCGCCGTCCAGCGGTGTGACCACCACCGGCAGTTCCTGTTTCCGATAGTAATGGGGGAAGCCCTCGTACAGATCGAGATTTCGCTCGTCCCTATCGGAGATCTCCCACACCAGCACTGGTGTAGTATACCCTTCTCTCGCTTCCACGGTGGCATGCCGCTTGAACAGCAGCCGCCAGCCTTCCAGCTCCGCCGTGCCAATAATTCTGGCATCGGGGGTGCGATACCTCATCTGGGCTTCCGACAAGTTACTGCCGTAGGCAATGTAATACTTGCTCATCTGATTTCCTCCTGTGTTTTCTATATTCACCAGCGTAGACTGGCGTATTCCTTTAGATACTTCTTAGCATTCCGGCTTCCAATGCTGTCAGCCAGGGCTTTTTCAAGGACTGCGGTATCAAAGCCCCACCTTCCATAACCCTCATGCAAAAGGGTGAAGTACTCCATGGCGGGCTCCCCAAGCAGCCTGTCCTCATGGAGCACATAGGCCATGCAGCCACTCTTTTTCCCTTTCAGCTTCCCGCCATCCAGGGTGTGGATGGGCAGTTGGAAGTACCGCTTGTAGTAGTGCCTGGGGTATCCTTCACAACGGTCAAGAAGTGCTTCATCGTAATCGCTGATCATGTACACGAGCACCGGGACCGTACAGTTGGCGTCCTGTTCAATGGTTGCGTAGAAACCGCTCTGGCTTTTCTTGAACAGCACCCGGTAGCCGGGAATCTGCGTCCTTCCCACCACCACTGCATCCGGGCATCTCCCCCTCATCCGTTCGATGGAAAGGTTGCTCCCGTAGGCGAGGTAAAAGGTCTGCGGCTTTCGGCTGAGGATGCCGTTGGAATGGCTCAGGTGAAACCCCATGAGGCGGTCACTCACCGTCCTCACCACCTTCCCGGACTTCCTCTGCGGAAAAATCCACATCGGTAAAATCATCCGCTTCTAGGATGATCTGCCCCTGATGCCACCAATCGCTGACCGTCTGCGCGGCATCATCCGCCGTGGGCTCCTTCAGTTCACCCTCCCGGACAAGGATGGTGCGTTTCAGGGTTTCGGTAATCGTGACCCTGAACACTCGCTCTTTTTTCTGTTTGGGATTGTTTTGCTTCATGGTATCTACCTCCTTTTTCTACCACCCCAAGGGCAGCCGAAGCCGCCCGGAGGATTTCTGATTCTATTGTCGTTTGAGGTGGCGGTGTTACTGGGCGTGTCTCCATGCGCAGTTGCCTTCCATGTTCCGAAGGTAATAATCTCTCGC